>WTJO01000242.1 GCA_011524805.1 Alphaproteobacteria bacterium | reverse complement strand
GTATAGATTTGTTGTATCAGGGGTAAAGCCAGATACATCAAGATTTGATAAATCCAGCAATACATCCCTGTTGTCATCAGGGTTGATGGTTGTACTTGTGACAACATCACTAACGCCAACCTGTTTTGCATAGGCCTGTTCTGCCGATGCGACCAGCCCGATTGCGGCAATATAGCCATAGGGTGGTATCTGTGATGTTTTGCGTTGAATTGATTTGCTAGCAGGCCCGCTCCCTGCATTGCCATATAGGGTTTTCATGATCATGTTCCTTCATGCTTCAGGCAGGGTGTCCGGCCTGTTAAAATTGGTACCGGTCATCTGAAACACACATCCTCGCCTGTTCAGCCTATATCAATTAATGATAAAGGGAAAGAATTTTTATAATTACCCGTTAAAAGGGTAGTAGTAGAGGGTGTTTTGCGTGCCTTCTGAGTGTTCATCTGGGCGTTGATCTGGCGGGAATCGCTGATTTGCGTCTGTGCATGCTGGCGATACTGTTTCTGTTGCCATGATGATACAGAATCACCTGAGGCTAGCTGAGCATAAATCTGTAACACCTTATCCCGAAAAGCTGTGGATAAGTTTGTGGAGAGATAGAGGGGTAGACGGAAAAAATTGATTAAAAACAGTGTTATCAAAATATTTGCCTAAAATTTGAGCAAAAATATAAAACTCATTTTTTTCAATTACTTAAACTGTGTCAATGGGCATATATTGACATATTCTGCCTAAAAATACCCAAAATGATACTTTTTTGACACTGTAGCGGCTAGCTGTGTACAATTTTTACAACTATAGCACATAACAGAGGCCTGCAAAACAGCCATAAAGGCCAAGAAAGGCGGTGCCTACGCGTCTGCCGGCATGGCTGAATCTCCAGCTTAGCCCCAGCAGAAACAGGCTTGACAGCACAAAAAATGGCAGAATTGTAAACAGTAAAGACGGGCTGGCAGGCAGTGGCGCGGCCATGGCTGTAATGCCAAGCACAATACAGATATTGAACATGTTCGAGCCGATAATATTTCCAACCGCCATATCCTGACGCCCCTTTAGCAGACTGGCCATCACAGCGGTAATTTCAGGCAATGAGGTGCCGATGGCCACGATTGTTGCGCCTATCACCGCCTTGTCAATCTCAAAGCTGGTGGCGATTGATACCGCATGTGTGACCATCAGATGCGCACCGGTAATTAGCGCGGCTATCGATAATAGCGTCATTACCACAGATGCCATCAGCCCGAATTGCGGTGACCCTGATGTTTCAGGGGTCAGATTGTCTGCTGTTTTCTGTCTGAGTGCCAGCAGAAAAAAGCTGGCAAACAGGCACAGCCCTATCATGCGCCCGCCCCAGCTGGCAAAAATATCTGCCAGCAACATCACAGATACTGCCAGCGTGAGTATTGTCAGCCAGAAAATATCCTGTCTGTCGCGCGGTGAGTTCAATCCGACAGGCATCAGCAAAATGCCCAGCCCGAATACCAGAAAAATATTGGTGATGTTCGAGCCGGTAACATTGGCAAGTGCGATATCTGGATTGCCTGTCAGCCCTGCATTGACAGAGACCAGCAATTCAGGCGCAGACGTGCCGCCTGCAATAATGACAGAGGCTATCAGACGTGGCGGCAGATGCACGCGGGTGGCAAGTGATATGCTGGCTGGAATCAGCCAGTATCCGCCAATCAGCAAAATCACCAGCCCCAGCCCAAAACCGGATAGATGCTGATATTCTGCGCCGATAGAAAATAGCATATCACCCATATAGCGCGCCACGCCCCCCAATGGTGATTGTGGCAATCAGCTGTTTATACACAGATGTCATTATGCTATATCCCCGTTGCGGCAGGCTGGCTTCTGTCTAGTCAGAACAGGCCGGCTTGTCAAAACCCAATTGGCTGTACCAGCCCGAAAACCGTCTCTTGCAAGCGGCAGAATGTACATGATGATGTCCTCTTTATCAGAACAGACCAAAGATAGAATAGCGGTCGGTATGCTGTTTATCTCGCCTGCCTGTTTCTGCACAAATATGCTTCTGGCGCGCGCCATGGCAGGGATTTTCCCGCCTGTATCGATGGCGGTGGCACGCTGGCTGTTTGTGGCTATCCTGATCGGGATATGGTGTGCCCCTGCTATCTGGCAGTATCGCCGGCAATTGCGGGATGAATGGCTGTCTCTGGCAGTGCTGGGCGGTCTGGGGATGGGGCTATGTGGTGCGCCGATATATCTGGCAGGTACCATGACAACCGCCACCAATATCGGGCTGATTTATACAGCCTGTCCGATACTTGTTCTGGTAATCAGCTTTTTTATTGGCGAAAAGCAGATGGGGGCTGTCCAGATTGCCGGTATCTGTGCCGGCTGTATCGGGGTGATTACAATTCTGGTCGAAGGCTCGTTCAGTCATCTGGTCAGCCTGTCATTTAATCACGGGGATTTACTGGTCGGGATGGGCACCATTGCCTTTGCCTTCTATTCGGTCGGGCTTGGCTATGTGAAGACTGGCCTGCCGCCCCTTGTGCGGTTTGGCGCGATGGCGTTTTTCGGGGCGATGTGGCATATGCCCTTTCTGGTCTATGAGGCTGGCATTCAACAGCAGATTGTCAGCCCAAGCTGGATGATTGGCGGGGTGGTGATATTGCTGGTATTTGTATCATCACTTGGCGCCTATCTGTCTTACGGGCTGATTGTCAGCAGGCTGGGGGCAGGCCGTGCCGCCATTGTGCTATATATCTCGCCACTCTATAATATGATATTTGCGATTTTGCTGTTGTCAGAGACAGTCCAGCTATATCAGGCTATTGGCACCGCCCTTATTCTGGGCGGGCTATATGCGTCACAACAGGCGGTTGCCGCCACAGTAACTGGCAGAACAGGCTAGCGTTGTGGTTTGCGGCCTGAGGGCGGCTGGATAGGCGCGTCAATCTCTGCTTTTTTGGAGGTGGTGCGCATCGCAGAGGCAGGCATGCCGGGGGCATCCAGCCCTAATTCGGTCGCTTCAAGACGTCTGATTTCATCTCGCAATCTGGCCGCCTCTTCAAATTCAAGATTGGCAGCGGCATCCCGCATCTTGACTTCCATTTCGGCAATGATGGTTTTGAGATCCTTGCCCTGAAAATTCTGCCCGCCCGATACTTTCACATTCACATGATCTGCACGTTCATAGACAGAATCAAGAATATCGGAGATATCTTTCTTGATGGTTTGCGGGGTAATGCCGTGGGCTTCATTCCACGCCATCTGTTTGGTTCGCCGCCGTGATGTTTCATCAAGCGCATATTTCATCGAATCTGTTATTCTGTCTGCATATAGCAGCACCCGCCCTTCGACATTTCTGGCCGCCCGCCCAATGGTCTGGATAAGCGAGGTGCGTGAGCGCAGATAGCCTTCCTTGTCTGCATCCAGAATCCCTACCAGCGCACATTCGGGAATATCCAGCCCTTCGCGCAGCAGATTGATCCCAATCAGCACATCAAACACGCCCAAACGCAAATCGCGGATAATCTCAATCCGCTCAAGCGTGTCCACATCTGAATGGACATAGCGCACCTTGATGCCGGCTTCATGCATATATTCTGTCAGCGCCTCTGCCATCTTCTTGGTAAGGGTGGTAACCAGCACCCGTGTGCCATTGGCCGCCGCCTGTCTGCATTCCGAGATAATATCATCTACCTGCGTTTCGGTTGGCCGTACCTCGCAAACAGGATCAATTAGCCCTGTGGGGCGCACAATCTGTTCGATAAAAATACCGTCTGTCCTGTCCAGCTCCCAGTTGCCGGGGGTGGCTGATACATGGATGGTCTGTGGTCTGAACTGTTCCCATTCTTCAAATTTCAGCGGCCTGTTATCCATACAGGAGGGCAGTCTGAAGCCATATTCCGACAGGGTGGATTTGCGGGCAAAGTCGCCCTTATACATAGCGCCAATTTGTGGCACGGTGACATGGCTTTCATCAATAATCAGCAAGGCATGTTCTGGCAGATATTCAAACAGTGTGGGCGGCGGCTCGCCCGGTGCGCGCCCTGACAGATAGCGAGAATAATTTTCAATGCCGGAACAGCTGCCTGTCGCCTCTATCATCTCAAGATCAAACTGGGTGCGTTGTTGCAGGCGCTGCGCTTCAAGCAATTTACCAGCCTCGTTAAATTCGGCCAGACGGCCGGTCAGCTCGACACCTATCTGTTTTACCGCCTGTTGCAGGGTCGGGCGCGGAGTGACATAGTGCGAATTGGCAAAGATGGTGATTTTTGGCAGGGCGCCTGTTTTCTCGCCTGTGAGCGGATCAAATTCGCGTATGTCTTCAATCTCGTCTCCGAACAGGCTGATACGCCATGCCCTGTCTTCAAGGTGGGCCGGAAAAATTTCAACATTATCCCCTCTGACCCTAAAGGTGCCTCGCGAGAAGTTCAGATCATTCCGCCGGTATTGCAATTCGGTAAGTCTGCGCAATAGCGACTGGCGTTCAATCTCGTCACCTTCTGACAGGCGCATGGTCATGGTCGAATAGGTCTCTACCGACCCGATGCCATAAATACAGGATACCGAGGCCACAATGATCACATCATCACGTTCCAGAAGCGCGCGGGTAGCAGAATGGCGCATCCTGTCTATCTGCTCATTGATGGTAGATTCCTTTTCAATATACAGATCATTGCGCGGCACATAGGCCTCTGGCTGGTAATAATCATAATAGGAGACAAAATATTCGACCGCATTTTCGGGAAATAGTGATTTCATCTCGCCATAAAGCTGGGCAGCAAGGGTTTTGTTTGGTGCCAGTATCAGGGTTGGACGCCTAATCTGCTCAATCACATGGGCGATGGTGAAGGTCTTGCCTGAGCCTGTAACCCCAAGCAGCACCTGATCACGCTCATCTTCGGTAATGCCGGCAACAAGATCCCGAATGGCGGCAGGCTGGTCGCCATTGGGGGTAAAGCTGGATTCCAGCTTGAAATCTGCTGGCTGCGGCACCCTGTCCATCAATAATGGTTCGATTTCACTATCCATAATATATGGCTATCTATGTCCGTCTTTAATGCCTGTTTGCCGGCTGGCAGATATTGCACAGTCAGACATCGGGCTGATGAGGTTATAGTACAAGATAAAGCTGATGGCGATAATTGACCAGTGCTTTGGGCTATTTCTGGTCAGCAAATAGTATCTGATTTGCCGCAAGAGCAGGCTTTTTCTAGGGTTTTCTCAATTTTTATTGGACTTAATCTGGTCTGGGGCGTATTCAACATCAAAAATATGTGCCCCGATAAAAAGGATGAAGACAGATGCTTGCCGACCGTTTATCAAAAATTAAGCCATCGCCTACAATCGCTGTATCCAATATGGCCGCCGAGATGAAAGCGGCAGGACAGGATGTTATCGGACTTGGTGCCGGCGAGCCTGATTTTGACACGCCTGAGCATATCAAGGCAGCAGCGCAACAGGCGATGCAGGATGGAAAGACAAAATATACGGCTGTTGACGGGATTGCCGAGCTGAAACAGGCGGTGGTGGACAAGTTCCAGCGTGAAAACAACATCACCTGCACACGCGATATGGTGACAATTGGTACAGGCGGCAAGCAGGTGCTGTATAATGCATTGATGGCAACGCTTAATCCGGGTGACGAGGTGATTATCCCTGCGCCCTATTGGGTGTCCTATCCTGATATGGTGTTGCTGGCAGAAGGCACGCCAGTGACTGTGTCATGTACCGAGGCAGATGAATTTAAGCTGACCGCCGCCGCACTTGAGGCAGCGATTACACCAAAGACAAAATGGTTGATGCTGAACAGCCCGTCAAACCCCACAGGATCAGGCTATAGCTTTGCCGAACTTGAGGCGCTGGCCGAGGTGCTTCGCCGTCACACCCATGTTCATGTGATGGTAGATGATATGTATGAACATCTTGTCTATGACAGTTTTGAATTTGCCACCATGGCACAGGTTGCGCCTGATCTTCAGCCCCGCATTCTGACCATTAATGGCGTGTCTAAATCATTCTGCATGACTGGCTGGCGGATTGGCTATGCGACAGGAGATAAGGCGCTGATCAAGGCAATTGCCAAAATCCAGTCCCAGTCAACCTCAAATCCAAATTCTATTGCGCAATGGGCGGCGGTTGCCGCGCTAAATGGCCCGCTTGATTTCATGGCAGATAATCTGGTGCATTTTGCGGCACGCCGACAGCTTGTCACCTCGCGGTTGAACCAGATTGAGGGGATAAACTGTTTTATTCCGCATGGTGCCTTTTATGTCTATCCTTCGGTGGCAGGGCTAATAGGCCGGAAAACACCGGATGGTAACATTATTGAAACTGATAGCGATTTTGTGACCTATCTTCTGGAAAGTCAGGGCGTGGCCACTGTTCAGGGCACGGCCTTCGGGCTTGCACCGCATTTCCGTATTTCCTATGCCACCAGCACAGAGGCGCTGGAAGATGCGATGGACAGGATCACAACAGCATGTAATGCGCTATCATAAAAGCTATCATGATGTGACATTCAAATAAGTTTTGTAATAGCTGACAGGCTGGCCAGAGTGCCGGCCTGTTTTGCATTGGCCTGCAATTATTAACTGTGCCATAGTTGCCATTATCTTGCCGTAAAGAGGTGCAAGGCTATCTTTGTTGATAGGGGCAAGGGCGGGTGCAGATATGCTAACGCTATGTCAGTGCCCAAATAGGGATAGCCCCAGATAGGATACACAGCTGTATCGGGAGTTGCAGATATGCTGATTAAACAGAAGAAAAGCTGGGAGATTTCCGAAAATGAAGTCACAGATTATGCGGTCTGGGCAAATAGGCGGGAATTTCTGAAATCAATGGGTATTCTTGGCGGTGCGGTAAGTGCCGGCATCGCAGGGACATCTCTGTCTTCGCTTGGCGCGGCCTTTGCCGCTCCGATAACAGGCTTTCCTGCGCCCAGAAATGAAGCCTATCAGCTTGACCGGCCGATAACGCTGGAAGATGAGGCAACAACCTATACAAATTTCTATGAATTTGGATCGTCCAAAAATATCTGGCGAGCGGCACAAAGGCTGGAAACTGATCCGTGGATGGTGACCATTGACGGGATGGTAGACACGGAAATGCGGCTGGATGCAGCCGAGCTGGTAGCCAAAATGGGCGGTCAGGAAGAACGGCTATATCGTCATCGCTGTGTTGAAGCATGGGCAATGGCCGTGCCGTGGACAGGTATCCAGATGAGCAAGCTGGTCGAACTTGCCCAGCCTACATCAGGCGCAAAATATATCCGCATGGAAACCTTTCATGATCCTGATATTGCACTTGGCCAGCGCCAGTCATGGTATCCATGGCCATATGTTGAAGGGGTGAGCATTGAAGAGGCGATGAATGAACTGGCCTTTATCGGAACAGGTCTATATGGCAAAGGGCTGGAAAAACAGAATGGCGCCCCGTTGCGCTGCGTCCTGCCGTGGAAATATGGCTTTAAGGGGATTAAATCCATTGTGAAATTCACCTTTACCGATGAGCGGCCTGTCAGCTTCTGGGAGCAGCTTAATCCTAAGGAATATGGTTTCTGGGCAAATGTGAATCCAGAGATTGACCATCCGCGCTGGTCTCAGGCAACAGAAAGAATGCTTGGCAGTAATGATCGAGTGCCCACCCTGCTATATAATGGCTATGAAGAACAGGTTAGCTATCTCTATAAGGATATGGGCGATCTGAAGGACAGGCTGTTCCGCTAGGGCTGTGTCTAATGGCGCTAGCTGGCTAGCCGGCGGTAAATCTGGCTGGCGATACTGGCCATTTCATCCAGAATGACAGGCGCGGCTATCTGAGTGCCAGAGACGGCATCTTCAAGCCGCATGGTATGGCCATCTGCCTGCATATGATGATGAAAGCTGGCAATCCGACCTGACAGCGAGGTGACAGGTGCGGTCAGCACGGGCTTTCCGGTAATACAGGCCTCACTTGTCATATTCACTGAATCTTCAGTTACGATAATCGCGCTTGAAAGCGCAAGGGCGGCAAGATAGGGGTTGTCCCCCTCACCATCCCAGATGTGACATCTATTTGTGCCAAGGCCGGCTTCAATCTGTTTCAGAATATGGGCAGGCGTTCGGCGGGAAGGCAGGATAAACAGGCTGGCCTTTAGCTGGTTTGCAAGCTGGTGTGTCTGCGCAATGAATCTGGCAAGCTGGCTATCTGAAACAGGGCTGTGTTTTGTTGCCCCGCCAATCATCACTGCGATAAATCTGTCATTTCGTATTGTGTCTGGAATATTGGCCAGCTCATCAGGGCTAAGGGCTGAAGGCAGCAGATCAGAGGTGATAATCCTGTTTAGAGAGCCTGTGCTGAGAAGTTCATTTTCTGCCAGCACGCCATTTGGTCTGTCATGACGTGGCAATATCAGCAAATCAAAGAAACGGGCTGGCAGTTTAGGGTCCTGAATATGGATTGTTTTTGTTCTGCCTCTGCTACGCCGTCTGATGCCGATAGATATGCCTGCCATCCGCTTGCCGGTGGTGATAAGAAGGTCAGGATAGACAGCCTGTTTTAGCCAGTCAGGCTCACGTCCCCATGTAAGCTGCCAGCCCGGAATACTGGCCAGACGGGGGAATAGACGCAATAAAGGCGTTGCGGACAGTCTGATGTCATCTGCGTGAATATCCATAGCACGCACTACCGCCAGAGACTGTGACAGCATGCCAATTGTGCCGTCAGACATTACCCATGCAGAGTTTGGCCAGCTGGCAGTATCTTCATGTTGGGGATGTGACCGCATAGCTAAATTCCTATCAGGACAATTCAAATCGATAGTTGGCAGCATATATTCTATATTAGCTGTTCTAGCCGTAATCTGGCAATTTTATGCACCTCGGCAAGGGCGGTGGTAAATTCTGTTTGCGGGTCATTATTAATTCTTGCCTGAAACGCCGCCAGAATATCACCACGGGCCAGTCCGCGCACTGCGATAATGAAGGGATGGCTGAATTTTTCCTGATAGGCTGTATTTAGCTGGCTGAATTGTGCAAATTCTGCTTCTGAGCATTTATCCAGTCCGGCACTTGCCTGCTCGGCGGTTGATTCTGCTGTTAAATCGCCAGCTATGGCTAGCTTGCCTGCCAGTTCGGGATGCGCGCATAACAGTGCCAGCTTGGCTCTGTCATCTGTCGCATCTACAATTGCTTTCATTCGGCTGGCAAGCTGGTCTATATCATTATCAGCCTGTGAAATACCTTCGGCATAAAGCTGTTCTGCCACCCATGGCGAATGTTCATAAATGCCGCCAAGCAACTCGATAAGCTGGCTGTATTCTAGGGTGTCTAGTCTGATTTTCTGCATGAATATACCACTATCTAAAATAAGGGCGTGTGCTGGTGATTACATGGCCAAGAGTGAATATATTCGTTTGCTAAATCAACCAAAAAGTGTCAGCATAAAGCCATAAATGCCCACAAACGGAGAGGCAGAATGGGTCGCCTTACTACTCATGTTCTTGATACAGCTCGCGGCACGCCTGCCGCCGGCCTCAAAATTGAGCTATTTTCTGTCACTGATGATACTGAACAGCTTGTAACCTCTGCTGTGACGAATAATGATGGCAGATGTGATGCCCCTCTGTTAGACGGCGATGCGTTCATCAAAGGGCGCTATAGGCTGGTCTTTTACTGTGCAGACTATTTGCATGCACAGGGCGATAAATTGCCCGATATTCCGTTTCTGGAGGATGTTGTAATTGCCTTCGGGATTGATAATGAGACCCAGCATTATCATGTGCCCCTATTATTATCAGCCTATGGATATTCGACATATCGAGGCAGTTGACGGAGAGATTGTGCGAGGTCATCTCAGTTTCATTCTTAATGGCGACATTCAGCAGGTAGATAATATCCCCGGTGATATGACCTTGCTGGCATGGCTTCGGCAGACACAAGGCCTCACCGGCTCCAAAGAAGGGTGTGGCGAGGGTGACTGTGGTGCCTGTACAGCCGTGATCGCCAGAAAACAGCCAGATGGCAGGCTGGCATTTACAGCGGTAAATAGCTGTATCCTGCTGATGGGCATGATCGAAGGCTGTGCGGTGATTACCGTTGAGGGTATAAGCGCACCTGATGGCATGCTTCATCCCTGCCAGCAGGCGATGGTTGCCTATCATGGCTCACAATGCGGCTTTTGTACGCCCGGCTTTGTGATGTCGTTATATGCGGCATGGTGTAACGGGGCAGGGCTGGACGAGATAGAGATAGAACAGACACTTGCCGGCAATTTATGCAGATGCACAGGTTACCGGCCAATTATAGATGCTGGCAGGTCACTTGAGTGTCAGGGAATGGCTGACTGGGAGCGACAGCAGCATGAAGTGCTATCTGGTCTGCTAGATCATATCCGCCATGATGAGATGATAGAGATTGAGGCAGGGGGCAAACGGTTTTCCATTCCGCATACAGCTTCAGAGTTTGCACGATGCGTTGCTGAACATCCACAGGCCGTTATCGTTGCAGGCGCAACAGATATAGGGCTATGGATCACAAAACAGCATCGCCAGATGAACCATATGATCTGGACCGGATACGTGCGCGAATTTCACCAGATTGTTACAGAAGAGAATAGGCTGATTCTGCCGCCTGCGGTTACCCATCAACAGGCCATGGCTGTGCTGGGTGATCACTGGCCTGCAATAAAAAGCCTGCTGGTGCGGTTTGGCTCAGTTCAAGTGCGCAATTCGGGTACAGTCTGCGGCAATATCGCCAATGGCTCGCCCATTGGGGATTTGCCACCTGCCCTGATCGCCGCCCGCGCGTCTGTGAGGCTCAGGCACGCAGATAAGGAACGTACTCTGCCGCTAGAATCATTTTTCATCGAGTATGGCAAACAGGACAGGCAGCAGGGCGAATTTGTTTCGGCTATCGAAATACCACTTGATGCTGCGCCGCATCTGAAATGCTATAAATTGTCAAAGCGGTTTGATCAGGATATATCGGCGGTAATGATGGCCGCAAATATCACGGTTGATGACGGTATTATCACAGATGCCGTCCTGGCCTTTGGCGGGATGGCCGCTATTCCGAAACGCGCGCATCACACAGAACAGGCACTTATCGGACAGAGATGTGAGCTGGCCAATTTTGCCGCCGCCGCCGCCAATCTGATACAGGATTTCACCCCTATAGCAGATATGCGCGGTAGCGCCGAATATAGACTGCAGGCAGCGCAGAATCTGGTGAAAAAATATGGGCTTGAAATAACGGGTATCGCGCTGGTAGCACTTGCAGACAGAGATGCCGCAAAACAGCTGGTGAGCTAGATGAAAGATAGCAGCACAGATGACATGCAAGATGCTCAGGGGCATATCCGCCAGCCAGTGGCACATGATAGTGCTGTCGGGCATGTAAGCGGTACAGCAAAATATATTGATGATCTGGCCATGCCTGCAAATACGCTTGAGCTTCTGATAGCACAAAGCCCGCATGCCCATGCCCGCATCCTAGATATGGATCTCGATGCGGTACGGGCAGCCGATGGTGTTGTGAAGGTGCTATCCGCGCAAGATATTCCGGGGATAAATGACTGTAGCCCACTGGCAGGAGATGATCCTGTTTTTGCCGAAGATATTGTGAGCTATGCTGGCCAATCCATATTTGCGATCGCAGCCACCGATATGGCGTCTGCGCGGGCAGCGCTGGCACATGCCAGAATAAACTATGAGCCATTGCCAGCCATTCTGACGATTGACGAGGCGATGGCGGCAGGCTCATTTCTGGGACCTGCGGCTGTGATAGAAACAGGCATGGTAGATGATGCGCTGGCAGATAGCCTGCACAGGCTTGATGGCGAAATCGTTATTGGCGGGCAGGAACATTTCTATCTTGAAAGTCAGGCCGCCTATGCGATTGCCGGTGAAGGTAATGACATTATTGTGCATTGCTCAACACAGCACCCTAGTGAAATCCAGCATAAAATTGCCGAAACGCTGGGGCTGGCCAATCATGATGTGACGGTTATCACGCGCCGCATGGGCGGCGGGTTTGGCGGCAAGGAAAGTCAGGGCAATCTGCCGGCCATTATCGCTGCGCTGGCGGCCAGACTTACCGGACGGCCAGCAAAGATAATTTATGATCGTGATGATGATTTCAGGCTTACAGGCAAACGCCATGATTTCAAAATAGGCTATCAGGTTGGCTTTGATCAGACTGGCAGGATCAATGCGGTAATTTTTGATCAGGCCATGAGATGCGGCATGTCGTGGGATCTGTCAGAAGCGATCGCGGCGCGTGCCATGTGTCATGCAGATAATGCCTATCATATCGAACATATGCGGATTACCTCGCACCGATGTAAAACACATACCCAGTCAAATACGGCCTTTCGCGGGTTTGGAGGCCCGCAGGGAATGGTCGGGATTGAGCGGGTGATAGATGCGGTTGCCCATCATCTGGGCATGGATCCGCTTGATGTGCGCAAGCGCAATTTCTATCCGCATAAGCTGGCCGCACAGCATGGCACCACCCCCTATGGGCAGCAGGTACACGACTGTATTCTTCAGGATATTATCTCAGAGCTGGAACATACAAGCGACTATAAAAAGCGACGTAACGAGATTGAGGCGTTCAATGCAGATCAAGGTGTGATCAGGCGGGGCATTGCGCTCACCCCTGTAAAATTCGGGATTTCCTTTAATACCAGCTTTCTAAATCAGGCAGGCGCGCTGATACATATCTATTCAGATGGGTCTGTGCATCTTAATCATGGCGGCACAGAGATGGGTCAGGGGCTGAATATCAAAATTGCCCAGATTGTTGCCCATGAATTTCAGATACCGCTCAGGGTCGTGAAAATTACTGCAACCTCGACAGGCAAGGTGCCGAACACTTCTGCTACAGCTGCCTCATCTGGTACCGATCTGAACGGGATGGCGGCACAGCGTGCGGCGCAGACATTAAAACAAAGAATGGCAGAATTTCTGGCACAACAGGCAGGCATAGACCCTGTTCAGGTCAGCTTTGCAGATAATCAGGTAATTGTGGGCACAGATAGGCGCGGGTTCGCAGATGCGGTTCGCCAATGCTATCTTGGGCGGGTGTCACTATCTGCTACCGGCTTTTATGCGACTCCCAAAATTCACTGGGATAAATCGCGCCTCGCCGGCAGACCATTTTACTATTATGCCTATGGCGCGGCCTGTAGCGAAGTGGCTGTTGATATGCTGACAGGTGAAAGCCGGATTTTGCGTACAGATATTCTGCATGATGTTGGCAAGTCGCTTAATCCTGCGATTGATATTGGCCAGATAGAGGGTGGCTTTGTGCAGGGGGCAGGCTGGCTTACAACAGAAGAGCTGGTATGGGGCGAGGATGGCACGCTTCTGACCCATGCGCCTTCAACCTATAAAATCCCTGCCTGTTCTGACAGGCCTATCATATTCAATGTCAGGCTGTTTGAGCAGGGTGAGAATAGCGAAGAGACTATCCATCGGTCAAAAGCGGTAGGTGAGCCACCTCTGATGCTTGGCATTAGTGTGTTTCTGGCGCTGTCTGATGCTATTGGCGCGTCCGCAGATGGCGCTATCTATCCTGCGCTAGATGCGCCTGCTACACCGGAAAGATTGCTGATGCGCGCAACCGCATTAGGAGAGTCTATTGGCTGATAGCAGCGCGCAGGACGCGCCGCCACAGATAACCGGCTGGATTGATGTGGCAGGTAAAATGCTGTCAGACCAGCCCGTGATTGCCCACGGTATCATCATCCGCACAAAAGGCTCTGCCCCGCAGGTCACAGGTGCGCATATGCTGATAGGCACAGATAGCATCTGGCAGACAATAGGCGGAGGTGCGCTTGAATATCAGCTTATGTTGACAGCCAGACAGGCCTTTGATGCCCGCGCAGAAACGCAAGATAGCTGGCATAGGCAGGTGATGGATATTGTGCTTGGCCCTGATGTCGGGCAGTGCTGCGGCGGGCAGGTCAAAATACTGCTTGAATTTTATCGCCGTGCCGAAATGGACTATCTGGCAGATTTGGCAATATCAGGCGGTGCGATAGCCCATCCGCTTCGTTCGGGGCAGAAGCCTGAATTGCTGTCAGATAGCACAGATATGTCTGCCAGACTTACAGCAGACAGCTTCATCCTGCCGCAGACAGTTTATAGGCGGCCATTATTTATCTATGGGGCAGGGCATGTAGGGCGCGCGCTTGTGCATATTGCCTCGTCAATGGGGTTTGATATTCACTGGGTTGATTTTGACGAGGACAGATTTCCTGTATCATCTGGATTGCCCTATCGGCAGATTATCGCAACAGACCCTGCAAAGCTGGCAGCCTATGCGCCACAAGATGCGTTTCATATTATTGTGACACATTCACATCAGCTAGATGAGGCAATTTGCCATGCTGTTCTGGGTGGTAGCGGATTTGCCAGATGCGGGCTGATAGGCTCTAAGACCAAGCGGGCGCGGTTTCACAGCCGCCTGTCAAAGCTGGGCATCTCGGATGATATGCTGGCACGCCTGAGCTGTCCTGTTGGTCTTGATCTGATCACCTCAAAACAGCCTCAGATGGTGGCTATTTCAATTGCTGCCCAGCTTGCTATTTGGCAAGAACAGGGTAATAATGGTTAAGTTGAAGACTGGAAAGACAGGCAGTACTATTCTGCCTGTACGTATTAAGTTTTGACCTGTTTCCCCGAATATTAGCATATGATGGAGATGAAATGGTTTTTGACTATCTATGGCTCTGGTCAGAAATGCTGGTGCGTTGGGTTCATGTGATCGCTGGTATTGCCTGGATTGGCTCGTCCTTTTACTTTATTGCGCTTGATCTTAGCCTGAAGCCGGGCAAACAGCTGCCCTCTGAAGCACATGGTCAGGCATGGCAGGTGCATGGCGGCGGGTTTTATAATATGGTGAAATATCTGGTTGCGCCCAAACAGATGCCAGATGAGCTGACATGGTTCAAATGGGAAGCCTATGGCACATGGATTTCAGGCATCGCGCTGATGGCACTGGTCTATTATGCCTCTGCAGGGCTTTATATGATTGACCTTGAAATTCTGGATATTACAGAGCTTCAGGCAGTTGCCATTTCGATTGGCGGGATCATTCTTGGCTGGGCGATATATGATGGCCTGTGCCGCTCGCCCCTTGGACGAAATGATGTGTATCTGGCGGTTGCCGGTTTTGTGTTTCTGGTAATTCTTAGCTATGGCTATACGCAGATTTTTTCTGCCCGTGGCGCCTTTATGCAGATGGGTGTGACCATCGGCACGATGATGGTTGCCAATGTGCTTATGGTGATTATTCCGGGCCAGAAAAAGGTTGTGGTCGCCCTGAAAGCAGGTGATGCACCTGATCCTGTATATGGTATGCGCGGCAAGCAGCGCTCGCTTCACAATAACTATCTAACCCTGCCTGTGATTTTTGTAATGATAGGCGGGCATTATCCGGCGATTTTTGCGACCAGCTATAGCTGGGTGATATTGGGGCTGGTGCTGATTATTGGCGCGGTTATCCGCCATTTCTTCAATACCAAACATCAGGGCAAGCCTGCTCCCTACTGGACATGGGCTGTTGCGGCAGTGCTGAGTGTGCTTGCGATGATGCTGTCCTATGCTGGCTCACCTGCCAGAGCGGGGGTTGATGCGGCTAGCTATGGCAATCATGACGAGATACATACTGCCGCGGTCGAGTTGGTGATAGAACGATGCAGTGCCTGTCATGCGCAAGAGCCACTCTGGGAGGGGCTGGCCTTTGCCCCGAAGGGTATCTATCTTGAGACAGAGGCAGAGGCTGTGAAGCTGGTAGATGATATTTTCTGGCAGGCGGCTGCCTCGCATGCCATGCCGCCCGGCAATGTCATATGGATGGAAGATGAAGAGCGCGCCTTGCTGG
>WTJO01000170.1 GCA_011524805.1 Alphaproteobacteria bacterium | reverse complement strand
GTAAATTTATTATTATCTTTGGTAGATTTCTGACAGGCTTGCATCATGCCATTTTTTATGGTGGGCTTTTATGGCAGGGTTTTATGGTAGGCTCAGGCGCTGATCTTACGCATTTTTGGGAATAGGTAATATGACAATTCTTCCGGTTGACCATGAAACTGCCACACTGATAGGCCGTGTCTGGCGAAATGATATAGGCCCATGCGTGGTGACGGTGCGCACAGGCCAGCTATTTGACATCACCTCGGCAGAGGCACCTACAGTAGCTGACATACTTAACCGTGATGATGCAGCAGATTATGTCGGTTCAGCCTCTGGCGAGGCTATCGGGTCTGTTGATGACTGGATAGAACAAAGCAAGGCGGCTAGCGGCACGCATGAAGACCATCTGCTTGCGCCGTGCGATCTGCAGGCAGTAAAGGCATGTGGTGTTACTTTTGCAAAATCCATGGTAGAGCGGGTTATTGAGGAAAAGGCAGATGGCGACCCGCAAAAAGCCCATCTTATCCGGCAGAAATGTATCGATGTTATTGGTGATAGCCTTGCCAATATTACCGCCGGTTCTGATGAGGCAATGCAGATAAAGAGCGTGTTGATAGCCGAAGGGCTGTGGTCACAATATCTGGAAGTTGGCATCGGGCCAGATGCAGAAGTATTTACCAAAGCACAGCCGTTATCTTCGGTAGGCTGTTTTGCTGATGTCGGTTTGCATCCTGTCTCGTCATGGAATAATCCGGAACCCGAAATTGTGCTGGCAGTAGATGCCGCAGGCCGGATAAAAGGCGCCAGTCTTGGCAATGATGTAAATTTACGTGATGTTGAGGGGCGCTCTGCCTTGCTACTGGGCAAGGCAAAAGATAATAATGCATCCTGTGCTATTGGCCCGTTTATAAGGCTGGTTGATTCAAATTTCGGTCTGGATGATATTCGCTCCGCCTATCTCAGCATGAAAGTGACCGGAAAAGACGGATTTGTGCTGGACGGGGCAAGCTCAATGCAGGAAATTAGCCGCGACATAACCGATCTGGTAGGCCAGACAATCGGCAAATATCATCAATATCCTGACGGGTTCATGCTGTTTCTTGGCACCATGTTCGCTCCGATAAAAGACAGGGATGCCGAAAATGAAGGTTTCACCCATAAAATTGGCGACAGGGTGGATATTAGCACAGACAGGCTAGGCAGGTTGATAAATACTGTTCAATATTCATCTGACTGCCCGCCATGGGGATTCGGGATTTCAGCCCTGATGCGCAATCTTGCAAGCCGGAATCTGATATAAAAAAAGCCGCCCTTAATCAGGCGGCTTTCCTAAATATTCGCGGTGCCGAGAACAGGCTAGGCCTTTTCTGTATCCTCAGATGCTTCTTCTGCTGTGTCTTCAGTGGCAGTGTCATCAGCCGGAGCATCTGCATCACTTGCCGCCTCTTCAGCTTCTGCTTCAGCAGGGCTGGCATCTTCGGCTGGCACTTCTTCTGATGCGTCTGCTTGTGCTTCGGCAGGTGCTTCTGCTTCAGGCGCATCATCAAAATCATTATCAGATGCGATAATGGCATGACCAAGTTTTGCCTGTGTTTCTGCCTCTTCAAGAGAACGGGCAATATTGACAGTAACTGTCACGGCCACTTCGCTATGCAGGTTAATGCGGATAGGGAACAGGCCAAGTGTCTTAATGGCTTTATCCATCACCACCTGACGCTTATCTACAGCGTGACCTGCTTCTGTCACAGCCGAAGCAATATCACGGCCTGATACTGACCCGAATAGCTGACCCATTTCAGACGCTGCACGAACCAGATTAACGCTCAGATTTTCCATGTTCTTGGCAAGTGCTTCAGATGATGAACGCTCATCTGCATTGCGCTTTTCAAGATCTGCACGTTCCTGTTCGAACTTTTCAAGATTGGCTTTGTTGGCACGAAGGGCTTTACCCTGTGGCAACAGAAAATTGCGTGCATAGCCGGGCTTGACGGTAACAACGTCGCCTAGCTGTCCCAGCTTTTCAACACGCTCAAGAAGAATGATTTGCATAATATCTTTCCTTTAATCAGATGCTGATACAGCTTAGCTTACGACATATGGCATAAGAGCCAGATATCTAGCACGCTTGATAGCGGTTGATAGCTCGCGCTGTTTCTTTGCAGATACAGCTGAAATACGGGACGGAACAATTTTGCCACGCTCTGATGTGAAGCGGGTCAGCAACTTAACGTCCTTATAATCAATCTTTGGCGCATTCGGGCCTGAAAACGGGCATGATTTCCGGCGGCGGCCTTGTGGTCTGCGAACTGCACTGCGTGTAATTTCTAATTGTGTCATCTTGCGCTCCGTTATTCTTTATCCTGATCGCCTGCGCTGTCGGCATCTTGGCCGCGACCACGCTGGGGCTTTTCAGATTTTGCCTGCATCATGATTGACGGACCTTCGTCAACTTCGTCAATTGATACGGTCATGAATCTAAGAATATCTTCATTCAGACCCATGATGCGCTCATATTCATTTAGCGTTTCGGAATCTGATTCAAGGTTTAGCATCACATAATGACCTTTCCGGTTCTTTTTGATCCGGTAGGCAAGTGAGCGTAAGCCCCAATATTCATTTTTGTGGATTTTGCCGCCGCCATTTTCGATGATTGCTGAAAATTCGGCAATCATGCTGTCAACTTGGGCAGACGATACGTCTTGGCGCGCGATAATCACGCTTTCATAGAGTCTCATTACTCTGGTGCTCCTTATGGCTAATTGTTTGTCTTACGCTAGACAAACTAGCCAGCCCGCGAAAACTGGACTGGCAAGGGCTATTTTCATGTATATCACCAGTTCAACTTGGTTAATCTGGGATGATGCACGCTTATGACTGATTAGTAGGAAAAAATCAAGTCTTGATTAGCATTGCCAGCTTGATTAAGACTTGCCCTATCATAACAGTGCCCGGCACAGTGCGGGCATAACAATATTTGCCAGCCTCATGGCAATAGCGATAACGGGATAAAATCAAGAGGGCGATATGTCAAAAACAGCATTTCTTTTTCCGGGGCAGGGCTCGCAAACTGTAGGAATGGGCGTTGATATTGCCTCTGAATCCGAGGCGGCAGCCGATGTGCTTTTGCGGATAGATAATGCGCTTGACGAAACACTCTCCTTGATTATGGCGGACGGGCCGGCAGATACGCTGACACTAACCCAGAATGCACAGCCGGCATTATTTGCATCGTCTCTTGGTGTGTTGCGGGCACTTGAAGCCCATACTGGTACATCGGCTAGCCAGATTGCAGATTATGTGGCTGGCCATTCTCTTGGTGAATATTCAGCAATTTGCGCGGCTGGCGGGCTTGAACTTGACGAAACGGCCAGGTTGCTCAGGCTTCGCGGTCAGTCCATGCAGCAGGCAGTGCCTGTAGGCGAGGGGGCAATGGCAGCATTGCTTGGTGCCGATATAGAACAGACAGACGGGTTTCTTGAACAGGCGCAACAGACAGGTCTGGTGCAGATAGCCAATGATAATGCACCGGGGCAAATTGTGATTTCAGGCGCAGCACCGGCTGTGCATAAGGCGATGGAGATTGCCAAAGATGCCGGCTTGCGCAGGATTGTCGAATTGCCTGTCAGCGCGCCATTCCATTGCGATTTGATGGCACCTGCCGCCGATATCATGGCACAGGCACTGGCCGAGGCCAAAATGACAGATACGGCAATTCCTGTGGTCTGCAATGTGAGCGTAAGCCCAGAAACATCAGCAGACAGGCTACGCCAGAATCTGGTATCACAGGTAACAGGCAGAGTGCGCTGGCGTGAAACAATTGAATTTCTGGCCGAATCCGGCGTGACACGATTTGTTGAGCTAGGCACAGGAAAAGTGCTATCAGGTCTGGTAAAACGCTGTGTTAAAGATGCTGAGATTTGCAGCCTTGAAACCATGGATGATATCAATAATCATTTGTAGCCTTATTTTCGGCTATTGCCTCAACAGGTAAATTCATTTGCCGACATGATATAAGCAAACAAGGAGACCCTATAAATGTTTTCACTAGATGGGAAGAC
>WTJO01000145.1 GCA_011524805.1 Alphaproteobacteria bacterium | reverse complement strand
TTAAAATCATGCGCAGGCGTGATTTTTACTGCCCCTGTGCCTTTTTCCATATCAGAATAGCTATCTGCGATAATCGGGATTTCACGCCCTACAATCGGCAGAACAACCATTTTACCTACCAGATGGGTGTAACGCTCATCTTCAGGATGAACTGCCACGGCCATGTCGCCAAGCATGGTCTCAGGGCGGGTAGTCGCTACAATGATATGCTCATCACTATCTTTTACTGGATAGCGCAACTGCCACATTTTGCCAGCGACTTCCTTTTGTTCTACCTCAAGGTCAGAAATTGCTGTTAGCAATTTGGGATCCCAGTTTACCAGACGCTTATCACGGTAAATCAGCCCATCCTTATACAGCTTTACAAAGACTTTTCGTACCGCAGCAGACAGCCCTTCATCCATTGTAAATCTGCTTCTTGGCCAGTCGGCGCTTGCCCCGATATGGCGTTGCTGATGCTCAATCATGCCGCCAGATTCAGCCTTCCATTCCCAGATACGCTCGACGAATTTTTCACGTCCCATATCACGGCGGCTGATATTCTGTTCAGCTAGCTGGCGTTCGACAACCATCTGTGTTGCGATGCCGGCATGGTCCATTCCGGGTTGCCACAGCGCATCTTTTCCGTTCATTCTGTTAAATCTGATCAGAATATCCTGCAAGGTAAAGGTAAGCGCATGCCCCATATGCAGTGAGCCAGTCACATTTGGCGGCGGCATCATGATTGTGTAGGGCTGCTTATCAGAAGCAGGGTTGGCGCCAAAATGGCCAGCCTGTTCAGTCGCTTCGTACCAACGGCGTTCAATATCTTCAGGATTATATGTTTTTTCCAGCATGAGACAGCAAGACAAGAATTTGGCCACAATATCATTATGATATTTGGCACAGATGCTAACACTTATGTGCTATCTCTACTGCCTGTTTCCTCGTAACGCAAGGCATCTTCGACAATCTGCTCAAGATTCCTGTCAATCCACAGCTTTATTCTATGTTCTATCTGCTGATAGACTAGCTCGGATAGCGGCTCTCTTAAGACATCTGGGAGGCTGGTAGCAGGTTGCTGCGGTATATCCTCTATCTCAGGCTTTTCGGCGGTAGCCATATGTCCATGCTGATATATCGGAATATAGGGCTCATCCTTCGCATTTTTAACAGGGTTTGCAGGCCTGTTATCAGAGCGGGGCTGAGAGGCAGACCGCTTTCTGAAAGGATAAATTTTATCAGAACCATCCAGCCTGTTCATATCCTTCATCAGACGGAATAGAAGCTGATCAAATTCATCATGCCCAAATTTATCTGATGATGCATCTGGCGTGTTATCAGATGTGCTGTTGTGGTCAGTGCTATCTGACGGGCGATTTTTCCTAGCCACCGGATTTGCTGACATATCTTCTGCCTCACTTGCAGACCAAATCACCTCTTCTAAAGAGATAATATTCTGATGAGTGTTAGTAGGTTCTTTCTCTGCTTTAGGCTTGCCCAGCAACGCATAATCAAGCGCGTCTTCGTACAGTGCCTTTATATTTGAGAAAATTGTGTGCCTATCAGATTTCTGTATATCACCAGATGGGTCTGAATTAAGCTGTAAATCAAAAACCGTCATAACCTGCCATACCTTCACGATGGGGGCTTGCCCCCCTCACCCGTCAGCACTGGCAAACTAGGTTATTCACCGCGCGTAATGGGCACCGGAAGTGTATAACGACTTTCAGGATCCGAGATTAAGTCCAGAGGCAAGAAATTTAATTCAAGAGCCAGCCTTTCTGTAGTCAGCTCGCCCATAGCAAGCAAAAGCTGATAGGCTGAACGCTGCACTGCCTGATCTGTTGTCAGCACACGCAAAGATGCATCCAGCAGTGCCTTTTCTGAATCAAGCTGGTCAAGAAAGGTCTTCATGCCAAATTCAACTTCGGATGCGGTACCTTCATCTACCAGCTTGGCAGCCTGATATTCAAGCTTTACCGCTTTTTGCTGGGCTATGGAGGCACGATAACTCCGATAGGCTGTCCGGACACCAAGAGCAGTTGTGCGCACAGCATCATCACGTCTGAACTTCATCTGCTTTGATTTGGCGGCAAGCTCTTTATCTTTGGCCTTCACCGCATTGGTGACAAGAAATGGCGTACGCAATTCAACAGATGAAGACAGCTCATTTTTATCGTTTGATGATGTATCTTCTTTTGTCTGCGCATAGCTGAGGCTTAATTTTACCTTTGGCAACACTGAACGTTTCAGCACCTCAAACTCGTTTGATGCAGCCTTTACCGCCAGTTCGGCGGCGATGATAGAAGGATGCTGTATGCGTGCCTTCTTCTCAGCATCAGATAAAGATTCAGGCAGATTTACAGGCATATTTGGGCGGCTTAGATTTTCCGCAGGCAGTCCTGTTAATGAAGTAAATTCATCTTTGGCTGATGCCAGTGAAGCTTCTGCTTCTATCAGGTCAGACTGCGCGCGTGCCAGCCTTGCTTCTGCCTCTGCTACCCTTGTCGGGGTAGATGAGCCATTTTCCAGACGTATGCGGGCAGCCTGAGTATGCGCCTGAAGCCGTTTGGCGTTGGTTTTCTGGATATCAAACTGCTCTGTTGAGGTAATCACCGACAGATGTGCCGAAATCACTTCAAAAATGAGCTGTTGTTCAACAGAAGAAAAATTTGCTTCGGCAGATGAAATGCTGTTTCTTGCCGAGGCAAGGCTGGCTTCCGTCTCGCCAGAATCATAAATCTGCTTGGACAGGCTAATAGTAGCGGTTGTCCGGGTTGCGCTGGTGGTCGAATTATTGCGATCAGTGCTGGTATTGCTGCCATTTATTATCAGATTCGCCTGAAGATCATTACTGGCTGTTGCCAGCCCAAGCGATTGGCGGATACTGATATATTTCTGGCGTTCTGCTTCCAGCTTCTGTGACTGGCCTATAGCTGCCTCAATACTTTGCTCTATAGTTGTCGCAAATACCGGATGAGAGACAGCCATGAGCATTGTTACGGCCAGCGTTGAGACAGTGGCCTTTGCCAGGCCAGATAATGAGGTTGTCCCATTTCGCTTAAAGTTATTCATACTGCCACCCAGCTTTGTTTTCAAACTATTATACCCTATACGCTATTTATTTAACGTCCTGATCACCATTTGCTTAAAATGAAAATTTTGGCTTCACCTTAAATTCATCTAGCACCGGAATTTGCGCGTTAAATAGTGCTGACATAGAGATAGCATCATTCGTCTTTGTCCAGATACAGGCCTGACCCACCTGCTGGTCATGCACGCGCAACACCGCCGCAAGCCGTCCACCTTCTGCCAGCTGGTCAAACAATGCATCAGGGATATATTCAACGCCCCCTTCTATGAATATTGCATTATAAGGGGCTTCTGAGGCAAGCCCGTCCTGCAAGCGTGATTTCACAAAGGCGACATTTCCAATACCTAGCGTGCTGACGCTATTTTGTGCTTTTTCTACCATTGGCGCGCGGCTCTCAATCCCGATTACAGATGCAACCAGATGAGACAGAACCGCCGCCGCATAACCTGTGCTAGACGCAATGGTCATGACAGAATCTGTTGATCTCAGATTTAGAGACTGGAATAGACGCCCCATAATCATAGCTTCCATGATACAGCGCCCGCCAGACAGATTGATATCTTCGTCAATATAGGCAATATCCTGAAGCTGTTTAGGCACAAAAATTTCTTTTGGCACCGCCGAGAAGGCGCCAATAACGTCAAGATCAAACACCTTATTTGGCCTGATCTGGCTATCTACCATTGCTTTACGTAAAGACTCAAATGCCAAATTATTCATCTCATGCCCCCGAAATTTCATGAAACTGCCGAAATATACTGAAATTTACCTCCGCAGTCTCATCTGTATAATAGGGCTTTGCCATCATTTCAATCAGTGAATTTCTACAAATCTGAGTTTGTCATACTGCAAGGCATTGACGAAACCCCTTATATTGACGTAAACAACCGATACTTAACGACTAATTAATGTTGTTATTAAGGCCCGGTGGCAGAGTGGTTATGCAGCGGTTTGCAAAACCGTGTACATCGG
>WTJO01000174.1 GCA_011524805.1 Alphaproteobacteria bacterium | reverse complement strand
CTACAAGATCATCCTGGCGAAATAATGATTCAACCGGCCAGATTACGAAGGTCTGCAGAACAAACCCGGCAATCAGAATACCAAATGCGAATAGCAGACCAGACTGATTCATGACCTATCATCCAAACTGAAAATCACTTAATGTTGACTAATATCAGGTGTGAAGTGCCGCAATCCTGTGAGGCAATACATTATTCTATAGGCATAAATCTGTCAAAGTATGCGGCAAGTCCATGAATATCCTCAAGCGGCAGAATTGTTGCAACATACTGGTCTGGCCTTACAATCACGATACAGCCTGTCTGTCTGTCAATGCCGCGCATATCAAATACATTCTCATCAGGGCGTTTATCTGCGCAGAATATTTTTTCATAATCTTTCAGCCCCAGACTTCCCTGTCTAGGCATTAGAAATTCAGGCATTATCTCAAGCTCAACTTCTCTGAAGCTTTCCTGAAAAATCACACGCAGATCAAACAGATAGTCTGCAGGTTTGTCAGAAGGCGAATATTTCACCACAGGGGATGCTTCATCTGTTTCAAGGAACTGGCAAAGCGCAGAAATGCCGCCCAGCCTGTCCTGATGATCTGCTATCGGACGCGCAAAGGCAAACAGCCGCCAGCGTCCATCTGCCTTGATACAATGACCAAGATGCACAGGCTTGGCATCTGCCAGCCTAATCGCAGGAGCAGAATGAAATCTCATCCCTTCAGGAAAGCCGGTGGCAAGTGCCTGAGAAGCATTAATCTGTGTTAATAATCCAGCCTCATATCTGGTTTCAACACCAGCCGTATAGCGTGCATGTTTCTGAAAATATTGCTGGAACGCTTCGGCTATAGAGTTATTTTCCGCGCTATCTTTTATGTCATTTTGAGTGCTGTTACGAGAGCTGAACAGCTTTGCAATCTGTTTATCAAATTCAATCAGCTCATATGCTACCGCATGGCGTTCTTGTGAATAGCTATGCAGCAAGGCAGGGCTGGACTGTTGGTTTATAACAGCCGCCATCTTCCAGCCCAGATTAAAGGCATCTGCCATAGACACATTCATCCCCTGTCCTGCTTTCGGGCTATGCGTATGACAGGCATCACCTGCGATAAACACACGCGGAAAGGCATCAGATGATCTGTGTTCTGGCAGATCATCAAATGATGCACAGACACGCTGGCCAATCTGGTAGACAGACCACCAGACAGTATCTTTCACCTCAATCTGGTAGGGATGGATGATACGCTGTGCAGCCGCTATCAGATGTTCAAGGGTTATCTCTTCACGTGCCAGACGCTCATTTTCGCGCAATTTTGCAATTTCGATATAGAGCCTGACCATATGCCCGCCCTCACGCGGGATAATAAGCATAGAGCCTTCTTCTGCCGAGTGGATGGCAGATTTCATCCTGATATCTGGAAAATCGGTAACCGCTAGCACATCCATCACCCCCCATGCGCTATTTACCGAATCTCCTTCAAGCTGATAGCCAAGCTGGGCACGTACCGCAGAATGTGCCCCGTCACACCCGACAGCAAAGCGTGCCTCAATAACCTCAACTCTGATATTTCCCTCAGCGTCTGTAACCTCAAATTCGGCACGCACCGGATAACGCTCAAGCTGGCTGGCCAGCGCTCTGTCTATGGTAAGTGTTTTCAGATTACGTGCGTAAAACGGATGTATCGGATAGGCATTTTGCGCCATTTTTTCAAGATAGCGGTCATGCACACGTGCCTGTGATAAAATCACATGCGGAAATTCGGACAAGCCATCTTCTGTATCCTGCATTCTGTCGCTTCTGACAATATGCGCGGGCTGTTTGCTATCTGGCCGCCAGAAGGTTGTTTCATTTACCCAGTAGCTTTCTTTCAATATTTTTTCGCTAAAGCTGAACGCCTCAAACATCTCCATTGTCCGGCAGGCGATCCCATCTGCCTGCCCAAATGTCATAGGCCCCTGTTTTTTATCGACAATCACAGTTGATATATCAGCAAAGGCACTAAGCTGGGTTGCCAGCGTAAGCCCCGCCGGCCCACAGCCAACAATCAGAACATCTGCTCTCTTGGGCAGTGTGTCTGGCTGCTCACCCATGTTGCGCGCCGCCTGAGAGCGTTCAGGATCACCAGCAACAAATCCGTTTTCATGAAATTGCATGATACCTCTTCTTTACGGCTGTTCGGGGCCCTGTAAGTTGATACAATCAGGGTCTGTGCCTGTGTATAACCGGTCAAGCCATTTCTTGCGATGACGTAAAATGGCATTGATATTCAGACTGCCTTTGGCTGTGATTTCGGCATGTTTAACAGAGGGCGGGTCTGCCAGCACCATTGCCCGCTCTATCCTGTTTGACGAGCCTGTGGCGGCTAAACGCATTGTCTGCAACCGCGCTGTGATTAAGGCTATATAGCTTTCGTCTGTTACAACCCCGTCACGGGTCTGCCGGATATCTGCCTGCGGGTCAGGGAAGATCAGCAGGCCGATATCTGTTCTGTCTGCCCCTGTTATCACAACATCCTGAACCAGACCTGACAAGCCGGCAAGCACATCCAGCCGTAAATTACCTGCCTGCACCCATGTACCTGTAAGCAGTTTGAAATCTTCAGATAGCCGCCCGTCAAACACCAGCCCTTCTGCCATATTATCAGGGTCTGCAAATCTGACAGCATCATGGGTGATCATAAAGCCGTCCCTATCAAAACTCTCAGCTGTCTTTTCAGGCTCGTCCAGATAGCCGGACATGATATTTGGCCCTCGCACCCGCAATTCATATCTATTATCTTCTACCGGAATAAGTTTAGCCTCAAGCTCGGGTGCTGGCACGCCTATCATACCAGAACGGGCACCCCCCTGATGATGTATCACGGCCATTGGCGCTGTTTCTGTCATGCCCCAGCTAGAAGTCATCATCGGTATTCTGCCAGTTTGCGCCATTGCCATAGATTCTAGTGCCTCCCACACAGACCGCGGCAGAGAGGCGCCAGCATAGAAGATCAGATCAAGATCACCAAAAAATGCCTTTTGCAGTTCTGTATCCTGTGTCAGCGCATCTACCAGCATGACATATCCTGTCGGCACGTTCATGCTCAGGGTGCCCGGCATCAACTTCAGATTTTCAAGCGTCTTCTCAAACAGTCCAGCAACAGGCTTGCCCTGATCCAGATATAGACTGCCACCATTTGACAGCACCATATTAAAATCAGAATTGCCGGCAAATACATGGTTCCATGGCAGCCAGTCCAGAATAACAGGCGGCCGTGTGCCCAGAAACGGCAGACAGGCTAGATATTGCGCCTGATTAACACACATCATCTGATGGGTCTGCGGCACGCCCTTTGGCATTGAGGTAGAACCGGAGGTGAATAATATCTTTGCAAGCGTATCAGGCGTAACCTTGGCATAGGCATCATCAAGACCGCTATGTGCCGGCGCGCTAAGCAGGTGTTCAAATGACAGATGCCCGGACGCAGGATTGATGCTGACCAGTTTGCCTGCCTTATCAAAAGCCGGCCGGTTAAGTGCCTGTGCAAATGCCTGTCCGTCTTCTGCATAGATAAGCACCGGCTTGACTTTATCCGCCACAAAATCCAGCCTGTCATGCGCCTGTTCAATCAGGCTATATTGTTCTGCCAGCGGCACCGTAGCCGCTCCGATATATTGCGCTGCCAGTTTCAGCACACCATGATTTACGCTCGCCCCTGACAGCACAATGATCCTGTCGCCCTTTTTGATGCCAGCATGCAACAGGCCGCTTGCCAGCGCCTCTACCTGTTGCAGGGTTTCAGCATAGCTTAGCGACCGCCATCCGGCACCTGACCGTTCGGCAATAAATATCTGTTGTGGGGTGGTATCTGCCCAGTATCTAAGCCATTCACCTGTATTGCGCGCCACCGGCCCCAACGCCATGGTTGAGCCCATAATCAACGCGCCATCTGACTGTCTGTCTAGTGAGACCTGATGCGGCAAATAGCTTTTATATCTATGCGCCATATAGAAAACTTCCTGTTCCTGCCAGACTGCCGAGATGCAAATTCATCTAACGAATGTAAACTAAACTTTGACTTCACAAAAT
>WTJO01000208.1 GCA_011524805.1 Alphaproteobacteria bacterium | reverse complement strand
GTATTACATCACAACCCATTGAAATTATACGATTTTTCGGTGAAAAACCGTCTAAAACCATTGACTTCATATATTTTTCCATGTTATCCCATAAAAATCCATAAAATCCCATGTCAGACCAGAAAAAAGCTATCTGTCTGATTTTAAGGGAAAAACAGGGGTTAACCGCCTGTCATGAAAGTGACGGGTAGCGCGTAGGAATAATATTTTTAAATGGTGATGATGGATGTTATTTTTATCCACATTTGAAAATAAGATTGATGCAAAGGGGCGGGTGTCGATACCGGCATCCTTTCGCAATACGCTTGCGCGCAGTAATGGCGGGCTGGTGCTATATCCGAATATGCTGAAACCCTTTATCGAAGGGTGTGACACAAACCGGATGGCGCAATATGCCGAAGCGGCAGACCAGCTAGACCAGACATCAGAAGATGCAGAAGCCTATTTTGCGATGATGGCAAGTGCCCGTGAAATGCGGATTGATTCTGACGGGCGAATTATGCTGACAGATGAGCTGATAGCCTGTGCCGGCCTGTCCGATGAAGCGCTATTTGCCGGACGAGGCAAGGGCTTTGAAATCTGGAAGCCTGCACGTTATCACGAACATAATAACGCCATTAAGACACGGGTAAGCCAGAACGGCATGCCCCGAATTGATTTGAAAGCGGCATCAAAGGAGGGGGGCTGATGGACACATCCGACCTGCACATCCCGGTGATGTTGCAAGAGGTTGTTGAGTCACTTGCCCCACAGGATGGCCAGCATTTTGTTGACGCCACATTTGGAAATGGCGGCTATAGCGAAGCGCTTCTAGCGCGTGCCAAATGCACTGTCTCTGCATTTGACCGAGACCCTGATGCGATTGAACGCGGCACGCCTATGGCCGCCAGATATGATGGCAGGTTACAGCTTATCCAGTCAGCCTTTGCCGAACTTGGCACCATCTTTAATCTGGATAATCAGGTTGACGGCATTGTATTCGACCTTGGCGTCTGTTCGGTTCAGCTAGACCAGCCAGAACGTGGCTTTTCCTTCAGGCTGGACGGGCCGCTTGATATGCGGATGGAAAAGACAGGCGAAGATGCATCTGAAGTTGTTAATCGCTATTCCGAGACGCAGATTGCCGATATTCTGTGGAAATTTGGCGAAGAAAAAGCCTCCCGCCGGATTGCAAAGGCGATTGTAGCTGCCAGAGCAGAGACGCCTATTTTGCGCACATCACAGTTGGTACAGATTATCCATTCCGTGATGCCGCGTCCGAAGCCGGGGCAGGCAGATAGCGCCACCAGATCATTTCAGGCGCTCAGAATTTATGTCAATCAGGAACTGGCGCAGCTGGAACAGGCACTTCATGCCTCTCAGCTGGCACTTAAGCCGGGTGGCGTGCTGGCAGTTGTGAGTTTCCATTCTCTTGAAGACAGAATTGTCAAACAGTTCATCAAACACAGAAGCGGACGTGCGCCCAATCCGAACAAACATATGCCGCAGCCCGAGCATCAGCCGGCCGCGCTATTTTCGATCTCTTCTGCAAGACCGACATTGCCATCAGAAGAGGAAGTGGCCACCAACCCAAGAGCCCGTTCTGCAAAGCTGCGGGTGGCATGGCGCACAGATGCGCCCTTTGAGCCTATAGCACAGGCAGGATAATGCGAGGCGTAACGAGATGAAATTGAGTTTTTTACTTCCGCTTGGCACCCTTCTGTTCTGCGCAATGAGCCTATATGTCATCAAAACAGATGTTGATAGCCGCCATGACGAGCTGGTCAGATTAAAACAGGCTGTGAAATCACAACAGGATGAAGCTGCTATCTTGCGCGCAGAATGGGGCTATCTTACTCGCCCTGAACGGCTACTTGATCTGTCACAAAATTTACTATCCATGTCGCCTATTCCACAGGAACGGATTGTGTCAATTGACAAAATCCCGCTGCGGCGCGCGCCAGATAATGCTGAGGCAGACAACAGATGATAGCACGCCAGAACAGCATCATATCAAAGCTAAAGACGCTGTTATGGCCGGCCAGACCTGCGCCTGCGCAGTCAAAAAAATCTGCGCTAAACCGGCTAGGGTTTGCCGCTAGCGTGATTGCGCTCTGCTTTTTTGCGCTGTCTGCAAAGGCAATATATCTTACTGTTATCATTGAAAAAGACAGCCAGCTCTCAGGCAAGTCTGCCCTGCCTGCCCAGCGTGGCGAAATTTATGACAGAAATGGGCAGGTGCTTGCCCATAATATCCCAATTATCACCCTATATGCTGACCCGAAACATATTATGGATGCAGATGATACTGCCAGAAAGCTGGCGCATTTTCTGCCAGACACATCTGCCAGAGAGATAAAGCGCCTGCTTACCCGAAATTCACGCTATGTTGAACTGAAAAACAAGCTGGTTCCTGCCCGCCATGCAGAAATTCTGCGCCTTGGCCTGCCCGGCATTTATTTCAAATCCTCAGTTGCCCGCATCTATCCACAAGGCAGAGAGGCTGCCCATCTGCTTGGCCAGATTGATGTGGATGGCAAGGGCATTGCCGGTATTGAGCGCAGTTTTAATGATAGGCTGGCGGCAGGAGAAGACATTACCCTGTCTATTGATGTGAATGTCCAGTCGATAATCAGGCGCGAGCTGGCCGCGCAGATACAGAGATTTGAAGCGATTGGCGGGGCTGGCTTACTACTTGATATTGAAACAGGCGAGTTGGTATCGGCTGTATCCTTGCCAGACTACAACCCGAACCATTATCAGCTTGCAAGTAGCGAATCCCTGTTTAACAACGCGACCAAAGGCGTGTTTGAGATGGGCAGCATCTTCAAGGTGCTGAACACGGCCATCGCACTGGAAACTAATGTCAGCTCAATTCATTCCCAGTTTGAGGTCTCAAAGCCAATTCGCTTGGCACGGCACAGCATCCGTGACTATCATCCCTATTATCGTAAGCTGAACCTGTCTGAAATACTGGTATTTTCGTCAAATATCGGCTCTGCAAAAATTGCCGAAAGCTATGGTCCGCAGGTACAAAAATCCTATTTTGAAAAACTTGGCTTGCTGAAGCGGCCTGATTTGGCGTTGCCTGAAACTTCCTCGCCACTTGTGCCTGACAAATGGGGGCGGATATCTACCATGACCATCTCATTCGGGCATGGCATATCTGTATCGCCAGTGCATGCCGCCTCTGCGATTGCCGCCGCTTCAGGCTATGGCGAATATATTGAGCCAACCATCCTGAAACGTGAGGCTGGCGAGATTTTTGAGCGGCGCAGAATTTTTAGCGAAGATACTGTGCGGGCTATCCGTACCATGATGCGTCTGGTGGTAACGCATAAAGAAGGCACTGCCAATTTTGCTGATGCCGATGGCTATCTTGTCGGGGCAAAAACAGGTACAGCCGAAAAAATAGAAAATAAACGCTATAACAAAAATTCAAACCGTGTTTCTCTGGTTGCCAGCTTCCCTGTCTCATCACCACGATATTTGCTATTTGTGATGGTGGATGAGCCAAAGGGCCAGAAACATTCTCATGGATATGCCACAGCTGGCTGGGTCGCAGCACCGGCAGCAAAGCAGGTGATAGAACATATTGCGCCAATGCTAAATGTGTTCCCTGTTGACAAAGATGCGCCAGAAATCAGACAAAATCTGATCCCACAATTGCTTCGTTACAAAACAGGAGCGATCGTTGCGTCTTTCTAATCTATTATCATATATCCAGACAGAATTTAGCTATAACGGGCCAGACCCCGATATTCTGGCTGTTACATCTGATTCCAGAAACTGCACAGATGGCGCATTATTTGCCGCCTTTGCAGGCAGTCTTCATGATGGCCATGATTATATCGAACAGGCGATTGCCAATGGCGCTGTCTGCATTCTGGCAGAACGAGAATTTGAGATTGATACTGCCCAAATAGCGCTGATTGTCGCTGCTGATGCCAGAGCAATTTTCGCGCAGATATGTAGCCAGTTCTGGCCTGCCCGCCCTGATATGGTTGTGGGCGTTACCGGCACAAATGGCAAAACCTCAACCTGTCAGTATCTGCATCAGATTTGGCGCAAATCTGCATGGGCGGCCGCTTCTATGGGCACGCTTGGTATCACAGGGCTGGATGGTCATATCAGCCCGTCCAAAGAAGAGCTTACCACCCAGTCGGCCGAATATTTCTTTTCTGCCATTGCCGAACAGAAAGCAAAAGGTATCTCGCATCTGGCCTTTGAAGCCTCCAGCCACGGGCTGGCACAGAACAGGCTTGCCGGACTTGGCGTGAATGTCGCCGTATTCACCAATCTTACCCATGATCATCTGGATTTTCATGGTGATATGGATAGCTATTTTGATGCCAAGGCAAAATTATTTGATGACACATTGCTAGAGGGTGGCACCGCCATTATCAATATTGATGACAGCTATGGCAGAAAGCTGGTCAAGCGTCTGTCTGGCCGCCATATTGTGCTGTGGACAGTGGCAAAAGATCGCCCTGCCGATTTCAGAATGTCGGATTTCACACTCCAGCCATTTGGCGCAGATATTACCATTGATGCGCGCGGTCAAAGCTATCACCTTGCAATAGCACTTTCAGGACAGCCACAGGCAATTAACGCTGTAATGGCGGCGGTTGCGGCACATGCCTCCGGCCTGCCTCTGCAAGATAGCATCGGTGCATTGCCGTCATTAAAAGCTGTTCATGGCCGGATGGAAGCTGTGCATGGCCACCCCAAAGGTGCGCGGATTGTTGTAGATTATGCCCACACACCAGATGCGCTTAGTCAGGCACTTAACGTCCTGAGAGATGAAACTTCTGGCAAATTAAGCATTGTGTTTGGATGTGGCGGTGACAGAGATGCCGAGAAACGCCCCCAGATGGGAGAGATTGCCGCCAGATTCTGTGATGCTGTTTTTGTAACAGATGATAATCCGCGTTCCGAAGATCCAGCACTTATCCGCAAGGCAATCTGCTCTGCCTGCCCTGATGCTGATAATATTGCCAGCCGCGATGATGCGATTAAACAGGCCATTTTTGCGCTACAGGCAGGTGACACGTTGCTGATAGCCGGCAAGGGCCATGAGATGACACAGACAATAGGCACAGAGAGTCTGCCTTTTGATGACAGGGCACAGGCACGCGCCGCCATCTCTGAACTTGTTGCACAGGAGGCATCATGACAGCCGCGTTCCTAGATGCAGCAATGCTGGCAGAAATTACCCATGGCACATGGCATAATAGCCCGCCTGAACAGTTTAGCCATGTCGGCATGGATAACCGGACGCTGGCGGCTGGCGGTCTGTTCACCGCATTATCTGGCGAGCATGTTGACGGTCATAAATTTGTATCTTCTCTGGATAGCACAGCAGGACAGGCTGCCATTGTAGGCGCTGTGCAGGCTGGACAGGTCGCCCAGCTCTTGACCCCTGCCCCGCTAGACGCCTTACAGCAGATTGCCAGCTATTGTGCTGATAGCACAGGCGCGCAGAAAATAGCCATTACAGGGTCTGTTGGCAAAACAGGCACCAAAGAGATGATCGCCCATATTCTTGGTCGTCATGGCACCACTCATGCCAGTTCAGGCAATTATAATAATCATATTGGTCTGCCGCTGACATTGGCAAATATGCCTGATAAATGTGACTTTGCCGTGCTTGAGATGGGGATGAACCATGCTGGCGAGATCAGCAGGCTGTCTGGCATTGCCAGACCACATATCGCCGCAATTACCTGCATTGCCGACAGTCATCTTGGCCATTTTGACACTATTGACGGCATTGCCAGCGCAAAATCTGAAATTTTTGACCATCTGAACGGCGTAGCCATTGCCGTTCTGCCAAAAGATGATGCGTTCTATCCATTTCTTGAAGATGTAGCGCGTAATAAGGGCGCACAGCAGATTATCAGCTTTGGCACTTCGGCTGACGCAGATATTTGCATGACAGAGCTGACCGCCACAGATAACGGGCTTGGCATAACAATTACCTGTAATAATGACACCTCAGGCAGAAGCACACATAGCTATCAGCTAGGCATGCATGCCGCGCACTGGGCAATGAACAGCCTATGTGCGCTTGCTGTATGTAAAGCGGCCGGTATTCCGCCGGAACTTGCCTGTCGCCATCTGGCAGATATGCAGGATTTGCCCGGACGCGGCAAACGCTACCAGCTAGCTATGCCGTCAGGTATCTCGACAATGATTGATGACAGTTATAATGCAGGGCCTGAATCAATGCGTGCCGCACTTGCCGATTTTGCCAAGTCAGCATCAGGCCAGAAGACAGTTATTCTCTCTGACATGCTAGAGCTTGGCCCTGCCAGCACACAGGCACATCAGAGCCTCATTCCCTATATTCAGGATATACGCCCTGCATTATTTGTAGCGATTGGCGATGAGATGTCGGCACTTGCCAGCCAGCTTTCAGCCGATACAGCCTGCATCACCACCCCGAATATCTCGGCATTGATAGATGATGAAGCAGAATTTTCAGCGCTGGCACACACAGCAGGCAATATGATCCTGATAAAAGGCTCTCATGGCTCAGGTGCCTACCGGCTTGCCGCAAAATTACGACAGCACTTTGATGCCAGCCAGACTGGCCAGCAATCACGCACAGGAGGCGGCAATGCTACCTGACCTGCTAGGCCCGCTCGCGCCTCATTTCCAGCTATTTAACCTGTTTAACTACATCACCTTCAGAACAGGTGGTGCGATGATGACCGCGCTGTTTGTGGCATTGCTATGTGGTGACAGATTTATCCTATGGCTAAAATCTCATCAGAAAGCTGGCCAGCCTATCAGACAGGACGGACCTGAATCCCATCTTGTCACCAAAATAGGCACGCCAACCATGGGAGGGCTGTTGATACTGGGTTGTTTTGTCAGTGCTACATTATTGTGGGTGCCATTATCTACGCCCTATTTATGGCCTGTGTTGCTGGTGGCTGTGTCTTTCGGCATTATCGGCTCGATTGATGACTGGATTAAGCTGAAAAAACATTCAAGTGATGGCATGTCGTCAAGACAGAAGCTGCTGCTCCAGACAGCGGCTGCGCTGATTACAACCCTGATTTTTATCCAGCTATCGCCTGAACCGCTCAGATATGGGCTAGCTGTGCCATTCTTCAAAGATACGCTGGTCTATCTGGGCGTGCTGTATATTCCTTTCGCTGTATTTGTGATTGTTGGCGCATCAAATGCTGTTAATCTGACAGACGGGCTGGACGGGCTGGCGATTGTGCCGGTGATGATTGTAGCGGCCTGTTTCGGGCTCATTGCCTATCTGTCAGGCAATATTAATTTTGCCAATTATCTGCAAATTCACCATGTATCAGGCGCAGGTGATCTGGCCACCCTGCTAGGTGCGCTAATCGGCGCGGGGCTGGGCTTTTTATGGTATAATGCGCCTCCTGCCAAAGTCTTTATGGGCGATACAGGCTCGCTAGCGCTAGGCGGTGCACTGGGCGCTGTCGCAGTAGCCACCAGACATGAACTGGTTCTGGCAATAGCGGGTGGGCTATTTGTGCTTGAGACCGTATCCGTGGTCTTGCAGGTTGCCTCGTTCAAGCTAACCGGCAAGCGGATTTTCCTGATGGCACCGCTACATCATCATTTTGAAAAGAAGGGCTGGGCTGAAAGCACCATTGTTATCAGATTCTGGATAATTTCGGTTATTCTCGCGCTGATCAGCCTGTCCACACTGAAGCTGAGATGAGGAAGATATAATGCAACATTCTTGCTCACTTCAGATAATTGGCATTCTTGGGATGGGACGTTCAGGGCGTGCTGTATTACAGCGCGCAGAACAGCTAGGCATCACTGCCCATTGCTTTGATGACAGCCAGCCAGAATATCAGACAGTTTCGCCCGCAGACTGGCCATGGCAGGCGATGGACGCGCTGGTAATTAGCCCCGGCATTCCGCACAACCACCCCGCCCCGCATCTGCTAGCACAGATGGCACTTGATAATCAGGTTGAAATTATTTCGGAAATTGAATTTTCTATCCGCACAGGCCGTGCTGGCAGATGGGTTGTCATCACCGGCACGAACGGCAAATCAACCACAGCCAGCCTGCTGGCGCATATTCTGGAACAGGCAGGGGTGCCGGCACAGCTAGGTGGTAATATCGGCACTGCCATTACCAGCCTGCCTGCCACAGATGACAATGATATTCTGGTGGTTGAAGCCTCATCCTATCAGCTTGAGACTACCCCGTCCCTTGCCCCTGAAATAGGTATGTTGCTGAATCTTACGCCTGACCATCTTGACAGGCATGGCGGCATGGAAGGCTATATTGCTGCCAAGGCCAATCTGCTGCGTCAGACACCACAGACAGCATCCATTATTTGCGGCACAGATGCAGGATGCACCCGCGCCCGTGAAATCGCAGGCTCATCTGCCACAGCCTATTTGCTTAAACAGGCAGATATAGAAGCTGAATTTAACCGCGGCATCCAGCTTTCTAACCCCGGCTTGCAGGGACGGCATAATAGCGAGAATTGCGCTGCCGCCCGCATTGCCGCGCAGATTCTGGGGTGTGATGATGAGGTGATTGATGCGGCTATTGCCAGCTTTTCTGCACTGGCGCACCGCCTGCAGCCTGTTGCCAGAACACGGAATATCCAGTTTATCAACGATTCAAAGGCCACCAACGGTGTTGCTGCTACATCTGCATTATCCAGCTTTCAGCATATTTACTGGCTGGCTGGCGGACAGGCAAAAGAAGATGGCATTACGCCCTGCCTTGACTGTCTTGGCGATGTGGAAAAAGCCTATTTCTACGGCCAGTCGGCAGATATGTTTTCGCGTACAGCCGATGGTCATATTCCTGTCAGTGTTTTTGGCAGTCTGAACGAAGCTGTTGATGCAGCCTTTAGTGATGCACAGCTGGCACCAGATACAGATGATATGCAGACAATCTTGCTATCGCCTGCGGCGGCATCTTTTGACCAGTTTGATAATTTTGAAGCCAGAGGTGATGCATTTTCTGCAATTGCCTGCGCATTGGCAGATAATGCCGAAAGGCAGGTATCATGCTAAGACGCACAGATAGAAGCAAACTGGCACAATGGGTCTGGACAGTTGATTATGTCACCCTGTCACTTAGCCTGCTTCTGATTGGGGTAGGCATGATAATGGTGATGGCGGCCAGCCCACCAGTTGCAGAACGTATCAACCTGTCAGAATATCACTTTATCATCAGACAGGCGATATTCGCTGCCCCTGCCGTACTGGTTATGCTTGTTATCTCGATGCTAAGCGCGCGTGCCATTCGTGCTATCAGCATTATTGGGCTGATTATATTTGGCTGTCTGATGGCAGCAACGCTTATCTTCTCGCCTGAAGTCAAAGGCGCAACCAGATGGCTGAGCATTGGCGGCTTCAGGCTACAGCCAAGCGAATTTGCAAAACCATTTTTTGCAGTTGTCTGTGCCTGGCTGTTAGGGCTATGGCGGGAATCGGAAACATTCCCCGGCTGGGCATGGGCGTCTGCGATTGCAGGCAGTCTGGTGATATTACTTCTGCTTCAGCCAGATGTCGGCATGACAGCATTATTGCTGGCAACATGGGGCTTTCAGATATTTCTGGCTGGCTTGCCGATGGCGCTCGTGATTGTTGGTGTGATACTGGTGCCGATTGCCATGATATCTGCCTATTTTCTGATTGATCATGTACAGATACGCGTAGACCATTTTTTCAATGGCACCTCGATGCAGGTTCAACGCTCCTATCAGTCATTTGCAGAAGGCGGATTTAATGGCGTAGGCCCGGGCAATGGTGCAGTCAAACATAATCTGCCAGATGCACATGCTGATTTTATCTTCTCGGTGATGGCAGAAGAATATGGGCTGATTACCTGTCTGTTTGTGATTTTGATTTATCTCGCTATTGTGCTTCGAAATTTTGCGAAATGCTATGGCGCGCAGGATATGTTCTCTATTCTGGCGATTAGCGGGCTGACCGTACAATTCAGCCTGCAAACCTTCATCAATATGGCCTCATCCATGAGCCTGATTCCAACAAAGGGCATGACGCTGCCCTTTATCAGCTATGGTGGCTCGTCGCTAATCACAATCTGTATCACCATCGGGTTGATTGTAGCGCTTACCAGAAGCCAGTCCATATCCTTTGCCCCTCTGCCCACCCATGCCGACAGGAGAGCATCATGACACATCCTGTATGGCTGGCATCTGGCGGAACCGGTGGGCATGTATTCCCCGCCCTCAGCCTTGCAGATGCGCTTGAGACAAAGGGGATGGATATCCGCATGCTGACAGATAGGCGGGGTAGCAGGCTGATAGAAAGCCACCGCCCCTATACCGCTTTGCCCGCAGGCTCACCCTTTGCCGGTTCTGTGTTACGGCGGCTTTTCGCAGCGGCCAAACTGGCCATTGGCGGGGTGGTTATTCTGGCAATGATAGCCAGAAAGCGGCCTGCCTGTGTGATTGGCTTTGGCGGCTATCCATCCTTTATGCCCATGCTGGCGGCCAGATTATGTGGCATCCCTGTGCTGATGCATGAACAGAATGCTATTATGGGCAGGTCAAACCGCCTGCTGGCAGGCTGGGCACAGCTGGTTATGACAAGCTGGCATGATACCTCAGGCCTGCCACAGACAGCCAATATCCGCCATACCGGCCTACCTGTCAGGGCGCCCTTTACTGCCCTGCCAGATTATCAGCCACATAATAGCAGACATCATATACTGGTGCTTGGCGGCTCACAGGGTGCCTATCTGTTTGGTGAGCTTGTGCTTAAAGCGATTACCGCCTTGCCGGCGGCGATCCGCAAACAGATATCCATCACCCATCAAATACGCACAGAACAGCTTGAAAAGGCCCGCGCACAGTATCAGGATGCCGGCATGCAGGCAGAGATTGCCAGCTTCTTTGATGATGTGCCCGAAAAAATGGCGGTAGCAGATATTATTATCTGTCGTGCGGGTGCCTCTAGCGTTGCTGAAATTGCATCTGCCGGACGGGCTGCCATTTTCATTCCCCTTGCAGGTGCGATGGATGACCACCAGACAGCCAATGCAAGAGCGCTAGAGGCAGATGGCGGGGCTATCATGATCAATGAGGCAGATTGCACGATAGAGTTGCTGTCAGATATGCTATCCGGCCTGTTAGGCGCGCCTGAGAAGCGGAAGAAAATGGCCAGACAGGCACGCGCCCATTCCCATAGCGGGGCAGCAGACAAGATGGTAGGCGCCATTTTTGATACTATGGCACCCGCCGCACAGGGAGGCGCATCATGACTGCCCTGCCCCTGTCTATTGGTGTAATTCATTTTATCGGTATTGGCGGTATCGGGATGAGCGGTATTGCCGAAATTCTGGCCGAACTTGGATATAGTGTTCAGGGCAGTGACCAGAGCGAAAATAACAATGTCAGACGGCTGCGTTCTCTGGGTATTGATGTGAAAACACCCCAGCATCCGGACAATCTTGAACATGCTGCGCTGGTTGTGAAATCAACAGCTATCAAAGATGATAATGTTGAGCTGGTAGAAGCGCGCCAGCGTTTTCTGCCTGTGGTTCACCGCGCAGAAATGCTGGGTGAGCTGATGCGGCTACGCTGGTCTGTGGCAGTTGCCGGCACGCATGGAAAAACCACCACCACCTCGCTGGTGGCGACCCTGCTTCATTCTGCCAGCATCGATCCGACCGTGATAAATGGCGGCATCATCTCAAGCTGGGGCAGTAATGCGCGCCTTGGTGCTGGTGACTGGATGGTGGTAGAGGCTGATGAAAGTGACGGCTCATTCTCGCGGCTAAAGCCAACTGTGGCGATTGTTACAAATATTGACCCCGAACATCTTGACCACCATGGCTCTGTTGAAAATCTTGAGCTGGCCTTTGCCCAGTTTGTTGCCTCAATTCCATTTTATGGATTTGCCTCGCTATGTATTGATCATCCCTCGGTACAAAAGCTGATACCGACCATTTCCGACAGGCGCGTCATCACCTACGGGCTGAGTACAAATGCAGATATTCGGGCTGTCAATTTACATAATGATAAAGAAAATATGATCTTTGATGTCCAGTTGTCAGATCGGCTGGGGCTGGCAGGTGAGAAAATAGACAATGTCATCTTCCCGATGCTGGGCGAACATAATGTCCAGAATTGTCTTGCCGCGATTTCTGTATGTGTCGAGATGGGGATTGACCCCGATATTATCAAACAGGGGCTGAACCAGTTCAAGGGGGTTGGCAGACGCTTTGATATTAAGGGCGAGGCTGATGGCATCACCGTTATAGATGATTATGGCCACCATCCGGTCGAGATTAAAGCTGCCTTGTCTGCTGGTAGGATGCGTTGTCCTGATCATAAGCTAATTGCTGTTGTCCAGCCACATCGCTATAGCCGTCTGCGGGATCTGTTTGAAGATTTCTGTGCCTGTTTCAATGATGCCGATCTGGTGTTTGTGACAGATGTATATGCCGCAGGAGAAGCACCGATTGAAGGCTATGAGAAACATGATCTGGTCGAAGGGTTGCGGGCACATGGCCATAGAGGCGCCTTTGCACTTGATGATAAGGAACAGCTGGCCGGCCTGATCGCCCAACAGGCAGAGTCAGGTGATCTGGTGATGTGTCTTGGTGCCGGATCAATCAGCCAGTGGGCAGCAGAATTACCGGCCAGTCTGGCCGCGATAAAAGGAGGCAGCAGATGAGCCGCACCCTGCCTTCATATTTTGACGGTATCACGGGCAAAGTAAGTCCCGATGCAGCGCTATCCGGCCTGACATGGCTTGGTGTTGGCGGGCGCGCAGACTGGCTGTTTGAACCTGAAGATGACGCAGATTTGCAGCGCTTCCTTGCGCAATATAACACAAATAGCCCGTTGCATATTATCGGGGCGGGCTCAAACATGCTGGTACGTGACGGCGGCATTGACGGGGTAGTTATCAGACTAACAGGCCAGTTTGCAGAGATACAGCATCAGGCTGGTTTCATTCATGCCGGTGCCGGCGCATCTGATGGCGAGGTAGCCAGATTTGCCGCAAAACAGGGCAGAGCCGGTCTGTCATTTATGATTGGCATTCCCGGCACAGTTGGTGGCGGTCTGCGCATGAATGCAGGCTGTTATGGCAGTGAGTTCAAGGACGTGCTGGTATCTGCTTCAGGCTTTGACAGGCAGGGCAAGGCGTTCACAGCCACCCCTGACGAGATGAATATGCGCTATAGAGCCTCTGATGCGCCGCAGGGATGGGTCTTTACCTCGGCAAAATTTGCCACTGTCGAAGGCGATAAAGACACGCTCAGAGCAGAGATGAAATCTATGATAGCCAGCCGCGCAGACGCCCAGCCAATAGGTGCGCGCACAGGCGGGTCAACCTTTGCCAATCCTGATGGCCATAAAGCATGGCAGGTAATCGATGCCGCAGGATGCAGAGGCCTGCGCAAGGGGGGTGCCCTATTGTCGGAAAAACATTGCAATTTTCTGATCAATGAAGGGCAGGCAACAGCAGAAGATTTAGAACAGTTAGGTGAAGAGGTCAGGGATCGTGTCAAACAGCATAGCGGCATAGAACTACGCTGGGAAATACGGCGCATTGGCAAACACCCCTCAGATGCAGATGAAGGAGAGCACCATGTCCTATGATCGCCGTGTTGCCATGATTATGGGCGGGTGGGGCTCTGAGGCTGCTGTCAGCCGCGTAACAGCCAGTTTTTGTAGCAAGGCTGCCAAGCTGGCCGGCTGGGATGTGATCGATATTGAATTTGACAGAGATATTATCACCCATCTTGAAGAGATTAAGCCTGACAGGGTGTTTAATGCGCTTCATGGGCAAATAGGTGAAGATGGCTCTGTTCAGGGTCTGCTGAATATTATGAATATCCCCTACACCCATTCAGGGGTTGTGGCTTCCTCTTGTGCGATGGACAAGATTGTCTCGCGCCTGATCTTCAGCTCTGTCGGCATTGCGGTGCCGCCGCTTCTTTCGCTTGAAGAGGACAGCCATGTCTATCCGTCAGATTTTACAGATGATCATGTTATCAAGCCGCGTAATGATGGCTCAAGTGTCGGAGTAAAGATTATCCGTGAAGGCGAAGAACCGCCGCTAAGAAGCGCATGGGCGGCAGACTGCCAGCTTATGGCTGAGGTATATATTCCGGGCAAGGAATTGACAGTTGGCGTACTTGACGGACGCGCCATTTGCGTAACCGAAATTCAGACAGAAGACAGATTTTACGATTTTGATGCAAAATATAAATCAGGTGGCTCAACCCATATCATTCCTGCCGAGATTGACGAGCAGGTTACTGAAACTGCCCTGTTATGGGCTGAACGGGCCTTTGCCGCGCTTGGGTGCAGAGGTGTAGCCCGCGCCGATTTCAGATATGACGACCAGTCAAACGAGCTGTATATGCTGGAGGTCAACACCCAGCCCGGCATGACAGCCACCTCACTTGTACCAGAACAGGCAGCCTATTGCGGTATTTCGGGCGAAGCGCTTGTCAATCATCTGCTGGAGATTGCACAATGCGACGACTAATACCAGACATGCAACATATGCCCTCATTCAGACGTATCGCCCTGTTTGGCGGGATATGCGCGATTGTGGCGACATCGGCGCTTGGCTATCAGATGAGAGCCCCTCTGATAGAAGGGTTTTATACCAAAACCATAGAAACAGGCTTTGCTGTCAAATATATCGATATTAAAGGCCGCAACCATACCTCGGATACACATATTCTGGCCGCGCTGAATATTAATGAAGGCGACCCGATTTTGCGACTTCAGCTTAATGATATCCGGGAACGCCTGTTGAATATTGGCTGGGTAGAAGATGCGCTTGTTCGCAGACATCTGCCTGACAGGCTTGAAATTATCCTGCAAGAGCGGATACCGCTGGCATTGTGGGAGACAGATGCAGGCCATAAGGTCATTGATTCTGCTGGCAAGACCATCACCGAGGCAAATTCGCGTAACTTTACCCATCTCACTGTAATATCTGGTGAAAATGCCCCTGCAAAAGCCCATGAGATTTTGCAGATGTTGCAGACTGAGCCTGAATTATTTGCAGATGTGTGGGCTGTCCAGCTTGTTTCTGACAGGCGATGGGATGTTTTTCTGCGCTCAGGTGTAACTGTGCGCCTGCCAGAGTCAGAGGCTGGCAATGCATGGTCAAAACTGGCGCTAATTGAACAGGAAAAACAGATAACCGCCCGCGATATCAGCACCATTGATTTACGAATACCAGACAAGCTGGTGGTTGAACCAAATAAATTCATTCCTGCAAAAGGACAGAAGACCTGAGCCATGGCACAGCAGAAACGCAAAACCAGAGAGCCATTTGGCATTGTAGATATCGGCGCTACAAAGCTGGCCTGTTTCATCTCTGAGCGCAATGCAGAAAACCAGATAACGCTGCTGGGTCAGTCCGTGCATGCCGCAGATGGTATCAAGAACGGAGATATTTCCGATCTTGAAAAATTCCGTACCGCATTGGGACGCACCATTGAGCTGGCAGAACAGGATGCAGGTGTCGAGATCAAAATCATCGATATTGTGACGTCATTCGGAGATGCACAATTTAGCCACCATCATCAGGCAATTGAGCTAGGTGATGGCGCAATATCCAGAAAAGATATAAAGCGGCTGATGATGCGCCAGAAACCGGAAGATAGCACACCAAACAGAGTATCTGTCCAGACAGTCAATCATGATTTTGTGATTGATGATAGCATTACTGTTGAAAACCCGCTTGGCATGCATGGCCATAATCTGGCGATAAAATACGGGCAGCTGTCATTACAGCGTACAAGCTGGCTGAATCTGCTTTCTTCTGCGCATGTGAACCATCTAGACATAGGTGATATTCACCACACCGCCAGCATGGCCGCGCTTGCCTGTCTGAGTGAGGATGAACGCCAGACAGGCGCGCTGATAATTGATTTTGGCGGCAGCAGCACCTCGCTTGCTGTATATGATAAGGGCTATCTGCAATTTGCCAGCTCGGTGAAAATGGGCGGCAATCATATCACCCGCGATATTGCCAAGATACTCAGCCTGA
>WTJO01000188.1 GCA_011524805.1 Alphaproteobacteria bacterium | reverse complement strand
TAATTAATATGCGTTAAATAATATGCTATCATTTTGTTTAATTTGGGATAATTTATAGCAAAACATAAGAAAAAAATTTGTGTTCACATAGCGCTTTAAGTTTCCGATAACTCTTAACTTTCTACACTGCATTGCCCGCAACATATCCGAGGGCTAATGCTGTTAACAGTCCGTTTCCAGAGAGGTACCCTGATACATCCGGGCCGGACACCCCGCAGGCTGCCCCTCCGCATGCAAATAAACCCATAATGACAGAACCATCATTGCGTATCACGCGTGCCTTATCATCGATAGCCAGCCCACCTTGCGTATGGAATAATGCACCCGTGACCTTTACCGCGGCAAAGCGTGGTTGCAACAGCGTTTCTGTCTTAAACATGCGCCCGAACTGGTCTGGCCTGCCTGAAGAGGCATGTGCTGCACACATATTCAGTGTCTTTGACAGACTTTCTGGAGGCAGGCCTAACTTTATCGCAAGTTCTTCTATCGTATCAGCTGTAGTTACAGCGCCTGCGGCCTCAGCATTTCTGAAATCTTCGAAGTCACGCCCGAGCCCAAGAAGACGTTCGTCAAAGATGTTAAATGCTATTTTCTGTGGCTGTGAAAGCACATTTACAGCCTGCTCCGAATAGCCCTTATGCTCGTTGGAAAAGCGCTGCCCGTCTAAATTAACCTGAACACCGCCTTCCATCATTAGCGCCCACGTAACCAGAACACCATGTGGATGCGCGACTGAGCCATGCCCCTGATAGCCAGACAGATGCAGAAGCTTTGCCCCAAGCGCCTCACCCCATATGATTGCTTCGCCCTGATTTCCGGGATGCCCAAAATATAATGCTTCTTTCATCTCAGGAATATGTTGTGACACCAGCTCTGGACTCCCGCCATAGCCGTTGCATGCTAAAATGACAGATGATGCACCAATATTCTCGATTGAGCCGTCTGGCCGCACTGCCTGTGCACCACAGATACGCCCATCTTCTGAAATGACCAGTTCTGTTACTTTCAGATTACATGAAATGAAGATATCTCGCTTTATAGCTGCCTGTTCAAGCCTAGTTATCAGCGCTGCGCCTGTCACTTCAGGCACCGCATGCATCCGGTATCTGCTATGACCCGGATATAAAAAACTATCAAGGACATGAAAGGGGATGTCATAACTGTCTTCCAGCCAGTCTATCGCCTGTGATACAGCAAGAACACAACGTTTTACATTGGCAATATCAGCTGTATTTTCATTTTTTGCCATTATATCGGCAATAAAACATTCTTGATCATCATCGAGTTTCTGACGCATCTGTGCCTTGGTTTTTGCTGCCGGAATAAGCCCAGATGACAAAGCTGTTGAGCCGGAAAGCTTGTCCTCACGCTCAGCAACCAGTACACTCAAGCCACGATTCTCAGCCGCAAGTGCCGCTGTCAGACCTGCAGCACCCCCGCCAATAATCAGACAATCCACATCTACATCACATGAAAATTCACTATTCTGTCGAATAGCTGTCATTACATATGCCCCTTAAACATCGCAGTTGCCTCATCTACTGTCATTATCTCACCCACAGTTGCGAGTGACTTGATTGCAGTCTCATGCGTTTCTGGAGAAAATGCGGCACAGCCATCAGATAAGGTAATAGTTTTAAATTCACGGACATGCGCATCTCTGACTGTGGACGCAACACCGCCATTGGTAACAATCCCGCATACCATCAATGTTTTTATACCGGCACGAGACAGCACAAATTCCATTCGCGTCTGGTAAAAAGCAGAATAAGCAACTTTTTCAACATAAATATCTGCAGGCTGTAGCTTGTCAACAAGACTGTTGCCCCATGATGCTGGAGCAAAATCACCTTTACCGAGAAAAGGACGTAATTTTTTGAGATGAGCCGAAATAAATGGCTCACCACCTTTGCCAGGCAAAAGCGTAAACTGTGTGGACACAATCCAGCCGCCAGCCTTACGAACAGTATCAAGTAGTGGCAGAAGCCTGTCAGGAAGGGCAGCAATTTCAGGGCTTGTCTGCCCTGCCCTGCCATAAGCGCCAGCCGGGTCCAGAAAATCATTCTGAAGATCGACAATCAGCACCGCCGTTGATTCAGGCTCAAGCCTGTTGTCTGTATCTGTCATCTAATCCATTGCTCTCATGATGATATTGCCAAAATTATCTACCCGTGCGCTGATAGACGGATCAACATAGATTGTTGCATCAGGCTGCACCAACAACGCAGGTCCCTGTATTTCTGCTCCCTGAGGTAGCCTCAGCCTGTCTATGATGTGCCCGTCATGCCATGTGCCATCAGCATAAATCTGCTGTGCTGACAGGATACAGTCTGCAACAGACTCTGCGCGCTCACCTGTTGCCAGCATCTGTAAATCAATCGCCGGACGCACCCCGATAATGGATAGTCTCAGATTTAGAATGCGTATGGCGATACCTGATAATGGCCGACTATAGGATTTTGCATAGGCTGTTGCAAAAGCCTCAGCAATAGAGGCAACTGTCAGCGCTTCGGGGTCCTCTGTCAAGGGCACAGACACAGAATGGGACTGTCCCATGTAGAGCATATCCAGCTCTATTATTCGCTCTATAGAGGCCAGTTTTGCTCGGGTGTACTGAACTCTTTTTGTTGCTGTCCGGGTTATCTCGGCAATCATTTGTGCAAGGCTGGAACAGTCCAGCTCGTCCAGTAGCAGATTCATGGTGCGTACTTCATCATGTCGCAAATCGGACATCACACATCCCAGAGCAGAATTCACCCCTGGATATCGCGGTACCACAGAGGCGCCAAGGCCAATATCTTTCATCAGCGCGCCCGTATGTAGCGCGCCACCGCCGCCAAACGGCATCATTGCGAACTGTTTGGGGTCATAACCGCGTTCAACCGAAATCAGCCGAATAGCCCCGCCCATCTTGGCATTTGCAACCTTGATAATGGCTTCTGCGGCATCATGTACTTCAAGACCCAACGGCGCGGCAATATGGGTGTTTATGGCTTGTTTTGCCGCGTCTATATCAAGCTGTTTATGTTTGCCGCCAATCGGATTGGTGGCATCAATTCTGCCTAGAACCAGATTGGCATCCGTAACTGTTGGGCGGGTATTTCCTGTTGCGTAACAGACAGGACCGGGGTCAGAACCTGCTGATTCAGGACCAATCTCCAGCAGACCTGTCTCATCAATATGGGCAATCGAGCCACCACCTGCCCCGATTGTTGTCATCTCTATCATAGGCACGCGAATGGTCATGCCGAAATCAATATTGGCCTGCGAAGTCAACATATTCTGGCCATCTGCTACCAGTGACACATCAAAAGACGTGCCCCCCATATCACCTGTAATAATATTGTCAAAGCCGGCGGCTGATGCAATCTGACGGGCGGCAACCACCCCAGCCGCAGGGCCTGACAGGGCTGTTTTGACAGGTAGGGATTTTGCAGTTTCGACAGACATAACCCCGCCATTGGACTGCACAATAAGAATTTCGGAATCTGCTTTCTGTTCGGCAATCCTGTCCTCTAGTCTGGCAAGATAGCTGGCAACCGGCGGCTGAAGATAGGCATTTAAAGAGGCTGTTGAGCACCGCTCAAACTCCCGAATTTCAGGCAAAATTTCAGTCGCCACACTGACATGTTCATTTGGCCAGATATTTCGTAATAGGCTTGCGGCAATCTGTTCATTTTCAGGATTGGCATAGCCATTGATGAAAAACAGGCAGACTGACTGGCAACCGGCGGCAAGCAGTGTTTCAGCCGCTAACTTTACCTCATTTACATCTACAGCCTGCTTGATAGTGCCATCAGCCAGAGTGCGTTCTGTTACTTCAATTCTGTTCTGGCGTTCAATAACAGGTTTGAATTGCCCCCTAAGCCCCCATGTTTGCGGCCTGTCACGCCGCCTCATTTCAAGCACATCCCTAAAACCAGCTGTCGTGATAATACCTGTCTTTGCGCCTTTGCGCTCAAGCAAAGCATTTGTGGCTACTGTGGTACCATGAATAATAGTCGCTACAGAGGATAAATCATCTGTTACGCTTAAAATACCCTCTAGAAATCCGATCGACTGATCGCCTCTGGTCGAGGGTGTTTTGGCTACTCTGACACTACCTGAATCTTCATCAAACGCCAGTATATCTGTAAAGGTACCGCCAACATCAACTCCGATTATAATCTTGCCGCTCATCATTTCACCTGTGTCACGTAGCCTTGTTCAAGATCATATTCGGAACGTTCGCCTGAACGTCTGTCCGCATCGCCATAGCCGCCACCTCCGGGCGTTTCCAGCCTGACACGCTGACCTTTTTTCAATGGAATACCGGTAATTTTAGATGTTAGCGGCGGATATTTCCTGCCTGCCCCATCATCATCACTGTCATAGCTGAATATATTTTTGGCACCTTCGCCACCACCAACCACCCCTTGCGGCGCAAATTTTCCGCGCTCGCCAAACAGGAAGGCCGTTGCCTCTTCTTCCAGCAATTCAATTTCATAAATCGCGCCAAGACCACCACGATATTCACCTGCGCCGCCTGAATCAGGGCGCAACGCCCACTGGGTAAACTGAACAGGATAGGCAGCCTCAAGAATTTCCAGTGGCGGTATGGTGGCTGTTGAAATAGGCGCATTGCCATGGTTCAGCCCGTCACCTTCAGGGTGGCCACCATGTCCTCCTCCGAAAAATGAGAACATAACCCATCTGCTTCCATTTTTTCTATGCCCTGCCAGAGATAGCGCATTAATGGTGCCATAAGCACAGCCATTGACTTTTTCAGGCGCAACATGCTGGAAGCTCTGAAACACCACATCAATCAGACGCAGAATTGTTTCTGTATATCCGCCAACTGGCTTGGGTGACTTTACACTCAAAAAGGAGTCTTCAGGAATAATGAATGTAACAGGGGTTAACACGCCTGCATTGGCAGGTACATCTGTAAATATATGTTTTAGAGCAACATAGCTTGCGGCAATGGTGGTAGAACGCGAAATATTGACAGGCCCTGCACAGGCTTCACTTGAGCGGCTGAAATCCATCACAAGACTACCATCATCTGAAATGGTCATATCCAGTGCCAGCTTCAGCGGAACATCATCAACACCGTCATTATCAAGATAATCTTCAACGCTTATATTGGCCGGCCCTAAGGTTAACAGATGGTCGCGCATCATTTGCTCGGCACGCCCACGCAAAGTTGTTAACGCTTCCAGAACGGTGTTTTCAGAATATTCGTCAAGCAGTGCATGAAGCCGCTCATGCCCCAGATCAAGTGCATTTATTTGGCCGTTAAGATCCCCGTAAAGCGAATTTGGAAGACGGGAATTGGCAGATAGAATATCCACAATATCCTGTTTCATCACGCCAGCTTCAAACAGCTTAACCGGTGGAATAAGCATGCCTTCCTGAAAACATTCCCGGGCTTCTGGGTTATAATTTCCGGGCACATTACCGCCCACATCATGCCAGTGCCCTACAGAAGCCAGATAGCAGAATACCGTGCCATTTCTAAATATAGGCTTTACCAGCCGAAAATCTGAAAGATGCGTGCCGCCATCATAGGGATCGTTAAAAATAAACACATCACCTTCATGCAGATTGCCTTCCTGTTCTACCTTGTTGATAACCGCCTTGACCGCAAAGGCCATCACGCCTACAAAAATAGGCAGGCCGGATTTTCCCTGCACCAGCGTTTCGCCTGTGACAGCATCATAGATACCGTGGCTAGCGTCATGTGCTTCGGCAATAATTGGATTAAAGGCCGTTCTGAAAAGGGTTGCATCCATCTCGTCTGCAATCTGTTCTAGTCGGCCTTTCAAAATCGCAAGTGTAACAGCGTCCATTTCATACTCTCTGGCATTATATATCTTACAGGATTATTCGTATTTTTTGCCAAGTTCCAGCAATTCTCTGGTACCAATAATTTCATTCAAACCATTGAAATCATGCATATTATCTGAAAAGGCATCATTATTTCCATCTCTTAGCAATCCGCCATAATAACGCTGAAGGTGATACGAGATTGCGCGCACCGCACCGCCCGGAAAAATGGCTATTTTATAGCCTATTTTCTGCAATTCACCGGCTGTGTTAATCGGCGTTTTACCGCCCTCTACCATATTGGCAAGAAGTGGAATATCGGCCCCAAATTTAGAGGTGATTGTCTGCATTTCTGCCAGAGACTGTGGCGCTTCAATAAATAGAATATCTGCGCCTGCCTGCATAAAGGCTTCCCCACGCGCTAATGCAGCATCAAGCCCCTCTACTGCGCGCGCATCAGTTCTTGCAACAATCAGCGTGTTTTCATCATGTCGTGCATCTAGTGCAGCCTTTATCTTGCCCACCATCTCAGCCTGAGAGACAAGCTTTTTGCCGGCAAGATGGCCGCAGCGTTTCGGGAATGACTGATCTTCAAGCTGGATAGCAGATGCACCCGCCCGCTCAAAACTGCGCACGGTGCGCTGGACATTAAGCGCATTCCCAAAACCTGTATCTGCATCCACAATCACCGGCAGGGATATTCTGTCTGTAATGGCGGCCAGAGTGTCATGCACTTCAGACACAGATACCAGACCAATATCCGATCTGCCAAATTGGGTATAGGCGATGCTGGCACCAGACAGATAGACTGATGTTGCGCCCATCTGTTCGGCGATAAGCCCTGACAGCGCATCATAGATACCAGGCGCCAGCACTAGCCCGTTTTGTTTCAATATCTGTTTCATATTTCCTCACCCGGTGGTTAGCTAGCAAACCGCTTTTCAAGATGAGGCACCAGCCCCCCATCAATAATCAAGTCTTTTAAAAACGAAGGCAACGGCTCTAGCTGAATATGTTTATTATGCGCGGTAAGGCTGATGCTGGCCATATCAAAATCAAAGCTCACGGACGCACCATCAACCAGTCCGGCAGGGAGGCTGTCTTTCGGTGGCAATATAAATACAGGCAGACCCAGATTAATTGCATTGCGATAGAATATGCCGGCAAAACTATGGGCAACCACGCAACTTATACCTAAAAATTTTAATATTTCGGCAGCCTGCTCTCTAGATGAGCCGACACCAAAATTATTACCTGCTAGCACAATATCACCCTGTTTTGCCTCTGCGGCAAATTCGGGTCTGACAGCTTCAAGACAGTGGGCTGCAAGCTCGGCAAGTGGCGACTTCATATACTGGCCTGGTGCCAGAACGTCTGTATCGATAGAATCTCCAAACTGCCATATTCTGCCCATGTCGCCCTGCCTATCCTTCGGCAACTTCACGTGGATCGATCATTGTGCCGGCTACAGCAGAGGCCGCCACCGTGTAGGGCGAGGCAAGATAAACCTGAGAGCTGGCGGCACCCATCCGGCCTTTGAAATTCCGCGCCGTAGACGATAGGCACACGTCATTTTCTGCCAGCCTGTCTGCACCATAGCCTGCGCAGATACCACACGAATTAGCCAGAAATTCCGCTCCTGCATCTTCTAAAATCTGCATTATGCCCTCTGCTTCTGCACGGTTCTGGTCTTTCAAGCTGGCTGGTGCAACTTTCAGTGTTATGCCGGAGGCGATTTTGCGGCCTTTCAGCACCGAGGCGGCGGCGGCGAGATCAACATATTTTGCCCCTGTGCAGGCGCCAATATAGGCCAGATTAAAAGCGGTATTCCGGAATGCTTCGGCATTATCTGCATTTTCAGGCGAATGAGGCGCGGCAATTTGCGGTGCAAGTAATGATGCATCATAATATAACGCCTCATCACCTTCGCCTGCCGTTTCAATAGCATATTCTTTCCAGTTAGCTGGCAGCACCGCCCCTGTAGCGCGGATAAATTCTGCTGTCACCTCGTCAGGGGCTATCAAGCCTGCCTGAGCACCAAGCTCTGCCGCCATATTGGATAATGTCATCCGTTCCTGCATTGACAGATCATGCACCGCCTCGCCGGCAAACTGGATAGCCTGATAGCGTCCACCGCCCATGCCAATTTCCCTGCAGGTTGCCAGCATCATATCTTTGGCAGTTACATAGGCTGGCAACTGCCGCTGCCAGCTTATTAAAATAGTCTGCGGCACCTTTATCCAAATTTCACCAGTGACAAGCACACCTGCCATTTCAGTAGCGCCAATCCCGAACATGTAGGCGCCAAATGCCCCCCCTGTAGGCGAATGGCTGTCACCGCCAACACAGAACATACCTGGCTTTATGTGGCCTCTTTCAGGCACAACCACATGACAGATACCCTGCTGGTCATAAAAATGCTTTATATCCTGTTCATGAACCCATTGACGCGTCAGCTTCTGGATAGCCTCCGTCTCGTTGCTTTCAACAGGAACATAATGATCTGTTACAACAGCAACCCTATCTTTTTGCCAGACATCCCTGCCAAGCCTTTCCAGAATAGGCTTGACCCGTCTGGGACCGCCTGAGTCATGGATCATGGCCAGATCAACCTTACACACGACAATCTCGCCTGTCGTGACCCGGCTGCTGCCACACGCCTCCGAAATAAGCTTTTGGGCAAGAGTAATCATTTTTAGATCGTATCATAAATCTGGATGAAAAAAACAGTTTTCTAGCTATATTTCAGGAGACAGAAAAGTTAGCACCAGCCTGCATTTCCAGCTGATGCTGGCGGCATATTTATGAGACTATTACGATATGGAGGACGCTTAGCATGCCAATGATAGAATGCACCCTGATATCAGGATATGAGGCACACACACGCCAGATGCTGGCAGAGCGACTAACTGATGCAGCATGCGCAACAATAGGCGCACATCCAGATCTGGTTATTGTTACCATCAAGGAAGTTGCCTCAGAAAACTATATGCGCGGCCGAATAAAAAGAAATCCTGCTAAAGCGCCCGAACAGCCGGAGGCGATTATCAGACAGTTTCTTGATGCTATGGAACAACGAGCGCTTAGCCGCGCCTCCGAATTTCTTGCAGAGGGATTTGAGATGGTGTTTCCGGGCAATAACCGGTTTCAGACACTCGATCAGCTGGTATCGTGGGCAAAAACGCGTTACCAGTCTGTTCACAAAACCTATGACGGGTTTGATACATCATTTCAGGGCAACGAAGCACGGGTAAGCTGTTTTGGCACATTAAGCGGCATCTGGCCAGATGGCACCGCATTTGAAAACATCCGGTTTATCGACAGATTCACCCTTGAGAATGGCAAAATTACATCCCAGAATGTCTGGAACGACCTGGCAGAAATCTCTAGCGGGGCTGAATAATATGAGAGTACAGAACATTCAGCAGATGGTGCTGACCTATTTCAGAGGTGTTGATGAGCAGCATATCGGGCTGATTTTTGATACATTGACCAGCGACTGCACCTTCCGTGTAGAAACTCACGGGGTTGAACTGACAGGGCATGATGCCATAGCCGGTATGTTTGACAGGCTATGGTCACATCATCAATGGGTGCGCCATGATAAATTTCACTTTATAACAGATATATCAGGCACCGGTGTTGCCGTGCGGTTCCGGGTCACGAACAAACTTCACGATGGCAGTCTGGTCTATAAGTCAAACTGTAATTTTTTCACGCTCGGCGACGAAAAATTTTCAACTGTTAGAGTATATATGGCAGGTGAAAATACACTTGATTCACAAAATTAGCGTAACAGATCTTTGGCGTCTAATGCTTACATCCAGAAGCCGCCTCCATCATTGCATGTATCATCTCGTCTCTTGGCACAGGTGATATGGGATAGGCCTTGCGGCTATGGGATAGGCCGGAAGACAGCATCATTTCTGCCATTTTATAGCTTAAAGGCCCCGGATTTATCACTGGCACATCCAGCGCATTCGACAAATAGGCATGTGACTGATGCATGGTGGTAGACCCCAGCACAATCACCTGTGCGCCATCTTCAACAACTGCCGCCCGTGCAGCAGCCTCAAGAAGCGGAAATAACGCCTCTTCCTTGCCGCTGAGCAGTGCTTGATTATCTGGCGCAACATCAATCGAGCGCACAGATGCCAGCGCATGCTCAATACCAAGATCAGATATGGTCTTGTCATATAGATGGCGCCATTTCTGCCACATTGTCACAACTGAAAATTTTGTGCCAAGCGACAGGGCAGCCAGCATGGAAGTACGCCCGGGCCCTATGACAGGAATAGACAGCACAGAACGCAATGCGGCCACGCCTGAATCGCTCATCGTATCAATGCATACAGCATCAAAGCCTTCCTGTTCGGCCTTCATACCTGCTTCAAAAATGGATATATCTGCCAGCATCATATCTACCGGGGATATGTAATTACGCGGCGCCGCCCTGACTGGCCTGAAAGTAAATTCCAGCGCATCTGACAGCTCTACAGCATCTAGCTGTGCGCGCCGTGCTGCCAGATTTTCATTAGACATGGGAAATGGCACTATCACTAAAATCTGCTTCATAATTCCCTCTTGCTATGCAACATTAACATTAGAGACTTAGGACGACATGAATGATTTCACTTGTCAATAAGACATTCTTTATCACAGGGCTTGGCAGTGGTATCGGGTTTGCTACCGGCCAGCTTCTTGCCAGCAATGGCGCATATGTTACCGGCACAGTGTTTAGCGAAGACCAGCAGGCGGCTGTATCGGCATTCACACAAACTTGCTATCTGCTGGATATAACAGATACAGACAGGCTGACCCAGACTATCCGTGCTGCCGCAGACAGACACGCATTGGATGGCATAATCGGCTGTGCAGGCATAATCGAACTTAAAACAGTTGCCCAGACTTCATCAAAAGACTGGCATCATATTATAGATTTGAATCTTGGCGCCAATTTTGAGCTGGCAAAAGCGGCCACAGACTACTTATGTGATGGCGGCGCCATGGTGTTCATCTCAAGCCAGATTGGGGTGGTTGGCCATAAAAATGCGGCCGCCTATGCCGCATCAAAAGCCGGTCTGAATGGCCTGACACGTTCGCTGGCGCTTGAGATGGCAGACCGCAATATCAGGGTCAATGCCATCGCACCGGGGCCAATAGCCACGCCAATGACAGCCAATACCCGCGCTACCCCGGAACGATATGACGAGCTGGTAACTAAAATACCGCTTGGACGGTTTGGCGAAGCTGAAGAAATAGCCAGAGTAGCTGCATTTCTGGTGTCTGATGCGGCTTCTTTTATCACAGGACAGGTGATTATCGCAGATGGCGGATTTACCGCACAGTGACAGCCTTGCACAGTTTTACAGACCCGGATGTTATAGCCCCAGATAGGATTTTTTCAGCTCGGCATTATCGCGCAATGCTTTTGCTTCACCTGAAATTGCAATGGTGCCTTCTTCGATTACATAGGCTCTGCTGGCAATATTCAGAGACTGCATAACATTCTGTTCTACCAGCAAGATGGTGATTCCCTGCTGGTTGATGCGCTTTATCAACTCAAACATCTGTTCCACCAGCAAGGGCGACAGCCCAAGTGAAGGTTCATCCAGAATCAGCAATTTGGGGTTGCCCATCAACCCTCTGCCAATCGCCACCATCTGCTGCTCGCCGCCTGACAGAGTACCTGCCTGCTGGCCTATCCGTTCTGCCAGTTTGGGGAAAATGGCCAGCACTTCATCTAGATTTTTCTGCCGTTCTGATTTGCCACGGCGATATGAGCCAAGCTCAAGATTATCCTTTACCGTCAGATTAGGAAATAGCTTGCGCCCTTCCGGCACATGAATAAGCCCCATCTCCACAATCTCGGAGGGAGATTTGCCAGAGACCAGATGCCATCAAATATAATTTCGCCTGTTTTGGGAGCAATAAGACCGGAAAGGGCATTATTAAGGGTTGTTTTCCCCACACCATTACTGCCAAGCACAGCCACGATTTCTCTGGCCTCTATCTCGATTGAAACATCACGCAAAACTTCAACAAAGCCATATCCTGCTGACAGATTTTTTATCGATACCAGACTCATCATTCACCTGCCATCTCACTTGCGGCACCATGGCCAAGATATGCCTCAATCACAACTGGGTTTGCAGCAATCTCTGCTGGCGTGCCTGTGGCTATCAGCTTGCCATCATTCAGCACATAGCTGCGGTCAGACAGATTCATCACAGCTTTCATCACATGTTCGATTAGAAAAATTGTCACTCCAGTATCTCTGATCCCCTTAATGACAGCAACAATTTCGTCTATTTCGGTCGGATTAAGACCTGCCATAACCTCGTCAAGAAGCAGCAATTTGGGGTTGGTTGCCAACGCACGCGCCAATTCTAGCCTTTTCCTGCCAGCCACAGTCAGGCTGTCAGCCCCCAGACCAAGCAAAGACGTCATGCCTATAATGTCAGCTACCTGTTCTGCTTTTTGCTGAGCCTGCATGCGGTCATTGGTGTGGGCATAGGCACCAACCATGATATTTTGCAAGGTAGTCAGTCCGGCAAAAGGCTGGGTGATCTGAAAGGTGCGCACCATCCCAAATTTACAAATCTGATGCGGCTTCATGCCAGCGATTGAATTACCATTCAGAAATATATCGCCCTCATTCAGTTTCAGAAATCCGGCTATCATCGCAAATAAGGTTGTTTTGCCTGCCCCGTTAGGCCCTATCAGAGATACAATCTCGCCTTCCGCGACTGCAAGATCAACTGATGATACCGCCGTAAGACCACCAAACCGCTTTGTGACCCCCCTTACCTCAAGCATCTTTATCTCCCGATATAAGCCTGTCTAGCGCGGTTGGTTTAGACTTTTTCATCCGCTTTCTGAACAGCCCAATAAGCCCGTTCGGCAGGTAGCTGATGATGACAATCAGAATAACGCCATAAACAATCAGGCTTAGCCCCGGCGTATCAATAAAATGGCGTGCAATTTCATTGACAATATGAAGCACAAAGGCCCCGATCAATGGTCCGAATACTGTGCCCATTCCGCCTACGATTGTAACTAACAGCATTTCAACTGACAGATGGATCGAATAGGCAATAGGCGGATCAAGATATAAATATTTTTGCGCATAAAAGGTACCTGCTGCCCCGCCCATGGCGCCCATAATCATAATCGCATAGATTTTACATTTTAATGTGTTGATACCCAGTGCTTCTGCGGCTTCTTCATTTTCTCTGATGGCTACAAGCTGGGCACCAAAGCGCGAGCGTTCAAGCCACAGGGCTATCACAATCGAAATCAGCATCAGTAACAGCGCAAAATAGTAAAAGCCAGTTGGGGTTTTGAATTGCAAATCTTTAAGCCCGGGCGCATAGGTCAAAAATAGCCCTACCCCGCCGCCCGTAAATTCAACTGAATTGGCAAGCACCCGCAATAATTCCGCGAATGCCAGCGTAATCAGAGCAAAGTACGAGCCTTTCAGTCCGGAGCGGAAAGACATAAACCCGACTATAAATCCAAGCAGTGCGCCTGCTATGATAGCAAACACAATACCGATGATGGGCGGTATCCCGAAGGTGGTCAGCAGGATGGACGAAGTATAGGCGCCCGTGCCAAAAAACATTACCCCACCAAATGAAAACTGTCCGGCATATCCGCCAAGAATATTCCATGACTGTCCGATATAGGCCGTAAAAAATATCAGGGTCAGCACATCAATATAAAATTTGCTGGTGATAAAAAACGGTGCTGCAAGCATAACCGCAGCCGAAACTAGAAGCAGTATGATATGTCTATTTATCTCCATCATCACACCTTGCTTCCAAACAGGCCTGTAGGTTTGAAAATCAATATTAGAATGAAAATAAGAGATATACCTATCTGCCCCAGACTTTCGCCAAGCAACAATCCACCTACAGATTCAGTGATGCCTATGATAAAGCCGCCAAGTAGCGCGCCAAGAACACTACCCATTCCGCCAAGCACAACAATGGTAAAGGCCACTAGCACAAAAATATTGCCTGTATAGGGATCAACATAGAAAATAGGCAACATCATACATCCAGCCGCACCAAGGCAAGCAATCCCGAGACCAAATGTCACCGCAAAAATATGTTCAACATTTATGCCTACAAGACGCGCGCCCTGCCGTTCTTTGGCCACTGCCCGAATAGCTCGGCCCAAATCAGTAAGGCTCATCAAAGCCCAGAGCAAGGCGCAAATCAACAGTGCTGCAAAAAACGAAATTACCTTTGGATAAGAAAGATACATAAAGCCCAGATCAAAGGCTTCAAATCCGTAGGACAGGCTGACTGTCTGCTGGTCACCGCTGAAGAAAAACAGGGCGCTATTTTCTATAATGATGGACAGCCCCAAAGTAATAAGCAGGATATTTTGATCTTTGCCTTTTGAAAGTACCCCAATGCCGTAGCGATAAATCAGATAGCCAAATACAAAGGCAACTGGTGTAACAATGAAGATTGACATGTAGGGGTCTATCTGGCCGAGCTGGAACAGGAAAAAAGCCGCATATAATGCCAGCATTAGCATCGCTCCATGCGCAAAGTTAATGATATGAAGCACCCCGTAAATCAATGTAAGGCCTAACGCAACAAGCGCATAGATAGCGCCATACATCAACCCGTTGATGATAGCCGCAGGCAACATGGTAAGCGAAATTGAAAGCATAAAATATATCGTTTTACAAAAAGCGGCAGGCACCTGAAAATTCTGTGCCTGCCCAAAAGATTAATAGCCCGATTAACGAGGGAACACAGCCTTGGCAGAGGCATAGGCAGATGGCGCAATAATTTGCACATCACCTTTTTGTGCCTGAATAGCTACAGCACGTGACCCCATATTCTGACCATTGACCATTTTCGTCTTTCCATATGGCATGAAATCTACATCGATTGTAGAAGCCGCAAGCGCTGCATTTACAGCATCTTTATCTGTCGTGCCAGCGCGTTCGAAACCATCAGCAAGGAATAGGATTGACATATAGGCACAATACACTTCGAACGTGAAATATTTACCATCCGCTTCGGTGCGTGCACGCATTGCCTTACCTGATTCAGAATTTGGGTTGTACCAGTGATTCACGTCAATCATGTTTTCGGCAATTTCTGGCAAATCATCTACAAACTTGAAGTTAAAGCCACCGCCGAGCACAGAATAGCTGGCCATAAAATCAACACGCTGCTGACGCAACGTCTTCGCCAGTAGAACATATTCGCCAGGATAGTTAATTGGCATCACAATATCCGGCTTGGCAGATTTAATCCGCAACGCAATATTGTCAAAGTTACGGGTCGGGTTTGCGTGCTTGATTGTATCAATCACCTCAAGGCCATGTTCTTTTAATGCATTTGTCATTAACTTGGCTGTCCCTGTACCGAATTCGGATTCTTCATGGACAATCACGATAGATTTGGCGGGATTGCCTGCCAATTTGTTGATTTCGCCAAGATTTGTTGCAGCATCTTTCGCGATGCGACCATATCCATCAGCCATACGGAACACATTGCCTAGTCCACGCTGAACCAGCTTGTCTGACACACCTACATCAACCGAGAATGGGATATTATATTTGGCTGCCGCCGCGGATGCTGCGAGACCAACTGCGGACTGATAACAGCCCTGAAGCGCGTGCACACCTGCTTCGTTCATTTTTTCAACTTCAGCAGCACCAATTTCAGGCTTTGTTTGAGAATCACCCAACAGCGCTTCAAGCTTGGCTCCTCCCATCGATTTAATACCGCCAGCTGCATTAATATCAGCGATGGCCATCTGTGCGCCGTAACGTAATTGAGCAGCTGGGTATGCTGCCCACCCGGTTGCAGGGTGTATCAGACCAATTTTAACGTTGCCTGCAGCCTGAGCAATCCATGGTGTAGATAGACCTGACGTTAAAGCTACCGTTGCAGCTGTGCCACCTAAAAATTTCCGTCTTGTGGTATTTTTTCTGAATATATTTTTCGTCATCTTTTTCTCCCTCTTGATGTGTGATTAACTGTTACATTAACTCATCCCTAAGAACAGTAAAGGCTATAACGGAAGTATTTAACAAGCTAATGTTGTTCTGCATGATGAAAAACGTTATCAGAAAAGGGTAAATCAAATGCAAAACCTCACCCAAAAATTTTCTGAATTCCTATGCTCAACAAGCTTTGAGTCTATCCCTCATGAGGCCATTATTGCAGCAAAACACATTATCGCGGAT
>WTJO01000136.1 GCA_011524805.1 Alphaproteobacteria bacterium | reverse complement strand
ACCCCAACCCTGCCAGTGACAGTAATGCCAGCCAGACATCGCCTGAAATACGCTCTAGGATAGTCTGAAACGGAATAGCGGATATCTCGGTAATCGTATCGAAGGTATTGGGGAAGATAAAATCGCCATAATTCAGCCTATCGACAAGATAGGACGAGCTTACCCCAAATCCTGATAGCCAGACCCCGCTTACCATGATGAAGATAGCCGCCAGTAACAGGGTGCGCCCTATCTGGCGGTGACAGACAAATGACAGCCAGATAAGCCCCCCTGCTACCATCCAGACCAGAAAGGCTCTGTCATACCACCAGCGAAATAACCACATGCCACATCCGGCAATCACGCTCAGGCCTACTGCCATGCGCAGTGATGCAGTGCGGGCAGCATAGATAGCCAGCCCTGTGACCAGATATAACAGCCCCAGATTCAGCTGGTCTGTATCAATCCGGCCAGCAGAACTGCGCCCAAGATAGGCAAGTGAGAGCGCGCCACCTGCCCCCGCAATAGCGCCTTCCAGCCAGAACCCTGCCGCCCCGAAAGCAATCATGATCATCACGGCCGTCAGAAAACCGGTAATCGGGATCATCGCATGCGCAGTTTTGAATAAAGACTGGTAAGAGGCATCTTCGCTGAAACTGGCAATAATCACCGATAATAACGGTGCATCAAATATTCCGTCATCTTCTGTTGTGGGCGGGTTAATCACATATTCAGGATAGCTGCGCTTGTGAAGAAAGGGGCGCGCACTGCCTGAGCGTTTTAGCGCCTGTGCGGTGCCGACAAAATAGGACGCATCTGTTGTGGTAAATAACGCTGTGCCATCATCCAGCAGAAACAGATCATCATATTGCTGAAATTTCTCATACTGGCTATCGCGCACAGACCAGCTCATCAGCCCTGCAACAAGCCCGCACGCAACTATAAGCACCCCAATATATGGCGACAGGCGCACAGGCGCCAGCCAGCGGCTGCCGGTATGCCGTGTATGCCACAGCTCAATTCGTGTCCAGAACTGCCAGAAACTGTCCATATGCTATCTTTGACCTTTACACTTATTTTGGCCAGCTACTTTCATAAATCATGCCAGTTATCCAAAGGATTCCTGTATGCCGCCAGAATGTTTATATTTCTAATGATACGCATTTTCGCCAGTCATCTCATCATGATTGCATTTTCTTTCGTATAATCCTTAAGTATTATCGTAAGCATGCACTGACAATCTATGTCTGGTATGCTAACAATATGCCTCTGCTAAGGCTAATCACTCATAAGGAGGAAAGAGTGAAGATAGGAGTACCCGCAGAATCACAGGCAGGCGAAGCCCGTATTGCCCTTACACCTGATAGCGCCCTTCAGTTGCAAAAATTGGGGCATGAATGCCTGATTCAGAAAGGCGCCGGTATCGCCTCAGGCTTTACTGACGAGATGTATAGCGATGCTGGTGTAAAGATCATTGCTACTGCCGCCACCCTGTTCAAACAGGCAGATATAATTTTGAAGGTTCATGCCCCGACAGATGCCGAAATAAAGCGGCTGGACAGCACCAAGACTGTCGCCAGCTTTTTCTGGCCTGCCCAGAATGAAGCAAAGCTCAAGGCTGTAGCGAAAACAGGCGCAACTGCGCTGGCAATGGATATGGTGCCACGCATCAGCCGCGCCCAGAAAATGGATGCGCTATCTTCGATGGCAAATATTGCCGGCTATCGTGCAGTAATTGAAGCTGGCAACCAGTTTGGCCGCTTTTTTACAGGCCAGATAACCGCCGCAGGTAAAGTGCCGCCAGCCAAGGTGTTGGTGATCGGCGCCGGTGTTGCCGGACTTGCGGCTATCGGCACCGCACAATCGCTTGGTGCGATTGTACGCGCCTTTGATGTACGTCCCGAAGTAGCAGAACAAATCGAATCAATGGGCGCAGAATTTCTGATGCTCGAATTTGAAGAAGACGGCTCTGGCGAGGGCGGATATGCAAAACCAGCCTCGCCGGAATTTATCGAAAAGGAAATGGCGCTGTTCCGTGAACAGGCACCCGAAGTGGATATTGTGATCACAACTGCACTTATTCCCGGCCGCCCTGCGCCAAAATTATGGCCTGCCGAGATGGTCGGGCTGATGAAGCCCGGCTCTGTGGTTATTGATCTAGCCGCAGAACAGGGCGGGAATTGCGATCTGACAAAGGCAGGCGAGATTATCGTCTCTGACAATAATGTCAAAATTGTCGGTTATACTGATTTTCCAAGCCGGATGGCAAACCAGTCATCCACGCTATATGCAACCAATTTGCGGCATTTGCTAGATGATCTGACCCCTGAGAAAGATGGCGTTATTAACGTTAATATGGAAGATGATGTCATCAGAGGTGCAACCATCTGTCATAACTCAGAAGTCACCTTCCCGCCGCCACCACCAAAGGTAAAGGCGATTGGCAAAGCCCCCGCACCCGCACCAGAACCAGAACTGAGCGCAGAAGAAAAAGCTGCACAGGCAGTTGCCGCAGAACGCGCAATTGGCAGGCGGCAGGCAGGATTGCTAGCTGTTGGCGGGCTGTTTATGCTGGTGCTTGGCAATTATGCCCCTGCCAGTTTCATGCAGCATTTCATTGTGTTTGCGCTCGCCTGTTTTGTTGGCTTTCAGGTGATATGGAATGTCAGCCATTCGTTACATACCCCGTTAATGGCTGTGACCAATGCGATTTCAGGTATTATCATTATTGGCGCCCTGCTTCAGCTTGGCTCGCCTGACGGGCTGGTTAATATTCTGGCCGCCATTTCTGTTCTGATTGCCACCATTAATATCGTGGGCGGGTTTATGGTTACGCGCCGCATGCTGGCCATGTTCCAGAAGAGCTAAGCTAGGGGAAATTCATCATGCTTTCTGAAAATATTGTAACCGCTCTATATATTGCTGCGTCTGTTCTGTTTATCCTGTCACTTGGCGGGCTGTCCGGACAGGAAAGTGCCAAACGTGCTGTCTGGTATGGCATTGTGGGCATGGCCATTGCTGTTATCGGCACCATTTTCGGGCCTGCTGTGACCATCACCTCTACGCTGTTGCCAATGCTGGTAATTGGCGCTGTTATTGGTGCCATTGTTGCCATGCGGGTCGAAATGACAGGCATGCCGCAACTAGTCGCCGCCCTGCATAGCTTTGTTGGTCTGGCGGCTGTATTTATCGGCATTAATTCGGATATCAACCCGCCTGAAGGCCTTGCAGGTGCCGAGCTTATCATTCATGAAATTGAGATTTTTGTCGGTGTCTTTATTGGGGCGATCACCTTTACAGGTTCTGTGATTGCCTATGGCAAGCTGGCCGGAATTGTTGATGGTAAGGCACTGGTTCTGCCGGGGCGGAACCTGCTGAATATCGGTATGGTGCTAGTCTCTATCTATCTTGGCTATCTATATATGAACCATGCAGGGTCATGGACATTATGGGTGATGACAGGTATTGCCTTTATCTTTGGTCTGCATATGGTGATGGCGATTGGCGGTGCAGATATGCCGGTGGTTGTATCGATGCTGAACAGCTATTCTGGCTGGGCGGCGGCAGCTACAGGCTTTCTGCTTGGCAATGATCTGCTGATTGTTACAGGCGCGCTGGTAGGCGCATCAGGGGCTATCCTGTCCTATATTATGTGCAAGGCCATGAACCGCAATTTCATCTCGGTGATATTCGGGGGCTGGGGCACCACAACAGGCCCGCAGATGGAAGTTGAAGGCGAGATGGTGCCAACAGATATTGGCACAGTAACCGCTGATCTGAAAGATGCGCAAAATATCATTATCGTGCCCGGATATGGCATGGCGGTGGCGCAGGCACAGTCAGCTGTATCAGAGTTGACCAGACGTCTGCGTGCGGCCGGCAAGCAGGTACGCTTTGCCATCCACCCTGTTGCAGGGCGTCTGCCGGGGCATATGAATGTGCTGCTGGCAGAAGCCAAAGTGCCGTATGATATTGTGCTTGAGATGGACGAAATTAACGAAGATTTTTCCGATACCGATATGGTGATAATTTTGGGTGCCAATGATATTGTGAACCCTGCGGCACAGGAAGACCCGAACAGCCCAATTGCCGGCATGCCGGTGCTGGAGGTCTGGAAAG
>WTJO01000030.1 GCA_011524805.1 Alphaproteobacteria bacterium | reverse complement strand
AGCAATGATCATGCAGGTCTGGTGGCGCCTCTTAAGAATGACGGCACCCCGTCAGAAGCCAGCCCTTCAGGGCAGGCGCCTCAGACAGATTTATTTGCGAATTAACATCTGGCTAGCCTGTGGGGCGGGCATCACGCACCCAGCAGGCATAAAGATGCCAGAGCAACAGAGCAGCAGCACCACGATAGGGCGCCCAGCCAGCCGCCATCTCGTCCATTTCCTTATGGCTAGGTCTTATATCCAGAGATTTAAGCCGTCTTACAGCTTCCATCAGGGCAAGATCATTGCCGGGCCATGCATCCAGATCGGCCAGACAGAATAGTCTGTAATTGCTAATCGTCCAGTCGCCAATGCCGCGATAGCCTATCAGCGTGTTTCTGAAATCCTGTCTGTCTGCCTTATGCAGAGCGTCAAGATCAAGCTCGCCAGAATTTATGGCATGGGCAAGGTCTATAATATATTCCGATTTCCTGCGGGACAGCCCGATTGCCTGCAAATCTTCATATGCCAGCCCTTTTAGCCCCTGTTCATTGTGCCAGCCTTTGGCCTTCATCCTGTCCCACAGATGGGCGGCAACAGCCCGCGAGATTTGCTGTCCCAAAATGATACGCACAAGAGTAGAAAATGAGGCAACTTCAAACCTGTCTGGCGGGTTTCCGCACTCTGCCCGTGCAGATTTCAGGTCAGGATCAAGCCTGTCTAGCGCATCTAGTGCAGTTTCTAGCTGATGTGTTTTCATCTGATATACCTGTCTGGAGTTATATCTATGATAGCGAAATTCAAAAGAAGAAGCAAAATCGCTAATGACATAGTTGCCCCAACAAATTATGGTTTTGCAAGAATATGGCAAATATAGATGGTGTTTAGTACTCTTTTATCTGTCCAGCCAGAAGGTAGGCGCTATGCAGACACAAAAACATATTTGGGATTTACCGCTAAGAGTATTTCACTGGGCACTGGTCATCAGCATCATTGGCGCCTTTGTCTCTGGCAAAGCAGGGGTGATGGCAGTTCATGAGCGCTTTGCCCTGACGGTATTGGGGCTGGTGATATTCAGAATTATCTGGGGATTCTGGGGCGGAGAGACAGCGCGGTTTTCGCATTTTCTGGCAGGCCCCTCTGCAGCCTTCAAAGATATGATGGCGATAATCAGACGCAGGAAAACTGAGCATTATGGCCATTCGGCGCTAGCTGGCTATGCTGTTATTGCGTTGCTGGTGGTGCCTTTGCTTCTGGTTATTACAGGCCTGTTTTCATCAGATGATGTGCTGTTTGACGGCCCGTTGGCACATCTTGCACCTGATATGATACAACAGGCCACCAGATCTCATCATTTCTTGCACCCTGTGATAATCGGGCTGTTTGTTCTGCATCTGCTGGCAATGCTGACCTACCGGCTTCGTCTGAAAATAAATCTAGTCATGCCCATGATAGATGGCACTAGCGTGAAGGCCGCGAAAGATATGCAGCCATTATCCATCTATCACCAGATGGCAGGTCTGGGCGTGATGGCATTATCTATTCTGGGCGCACATTTGCTGCCGCTATTGCGGCCAGCCCTGTTCTAGCCAACTAGAGACTAGTTCTTAAAGCGTGAATGACAGGATTTACAGGTGCCGCTCAATGTCTGGATAGCCTGCTGGATAGCGGCTTTGTCTTTGGCGTCTGCGGCCATGGCAATGGCTAGTGCAGCATCCTGATTTTTCTGGGCAAGGGCTGTAAAGGTCTCAAAATCAGACCAGATTTCATTTCTTGCACCAATGCTCTCAGAGCCTTCGGGAAAATAGCTGGTCATTTTGGCCGCCCAGCTTGCTATTGCATTTGCACCTGCGCCAATACCGGCAAAATCATCTCTTGCCATTTGCCCGCCCATCGCACGCATTGCGCCGGCATTTGCCTTGAAATTTGCCTTGCGTTCTGCAACTACATCAGAAGCCAGAGCAGCGGACATAAGCATGCCAAGGCACACAACAATATAGGTTAGCGTTTTCATGAAAGCCTCTATCGCAAAGATTGTATCTGATCTTAATACGTTCGGGGCAGTGGTGCCAGATTAATCTGGTCATCAGCATAAAGTTTGCCTAAGCTGAAGATAGTCAATATCAAGCTTTCTGCCGAAACGCTATCTTAGGAACTATCATGGTAACGCCTGCCTCGCGTCTGTTGGGCCTGACACTCATCCTTGCCTATATTCTATGCGGGCTGGTGACAGGTCTGATTGTAAAAGATCTGGCAGATGAGCTTTCTGTGGTGATCAGCCTGTGGTACCGGTTTTTATTTTCACTGCCTTTGCTATTTGGTGTCGCACTCTATCAGAGAGGGGTTCGGGACTGGCTACAGGTTACCAACAAGCCTGTAATGACGATACGAGTGATGTTTGGCTTTATGGGGATAGTGTTCTGGTTTCTGTCTGTGCGCACAATACCGCTAGGTCAGGCAACTGCCCTGTTTCAGTCTTCTGTACTATTTATTACTATGTTCTCGCCTCTGTTACTTGGCGAGCGTGTTGGTATCTATCGGGGTGCGGCGGTGGTGCTGGGGCTTGCAGGGATTTTTCTGATTACCGAAGCCTATCAGGAGCCGCCGTCATGGGGCATCATATTCGCCCTTATTTCAGCGATTGCCGGTTCGGGTCTGTCGATTGCATTACGCAAACTTGGCAAAAGCGAGGTGCCTGCAACTGTCGCCAGCATTTATAATGGTTCAGGCTTTATCGTTATCTCGATGGTGCTTGTTATTGTGCCGTCCTTCTGGATGTTGCCATCCGCCGACCAGATGTTCAGACTGGTCATTTTGGGCGTTGTTGCCTCATTATTGCAAATCTGTATGACTACTGCCTATCGTTATAGCGAGGCTGTGGTTGTGTCATCAATGCGGTATCTTCAGGTGCTTGGTGCCGGTATTCTGGGATATATCGTGTTTGATGAAGTGCCAAGCCATATCCAGCTTATTGGGGCAGCGATTATTGTGGGTTCCTGTATGTTTATTGTGTTGCGCGAGTTCCAGCTTTCCCGCAAAAGCTCATAACCAGCTATCAACAATACTTGACAATCAGCCTGCCAACTCGCTAGGTGTTTGTCACGATATGTCGACTATATGAATGAAAGATTATGCCATGATTATCAGAGCAATGGGGGAAATGGAGATTCACAGCTTTAGCTGCGCCGAGTTGCCGAAAACATGCCCCGTAGAGGCGCTGTTGCCAGAAGATAAAGACAGGGCAGATATGATAAACTGGCTTGGCGCACAGCTCGATGGCGCATCTGCCGCAGAGGTGATCGCAGATGATACCCGCCGCGCGCAGGTTGAACAGATGGCGGCCTATCTGCTATCCCAGACAGAGCATGTGCCAGATGATGATGATTATGTACTCTTGCTGATTTTGCGTGAAAAATGGCCAGTAGGCAGCAAAGCAAAATTCAAATTAAAGGCAGAACGTGTCTCGGCCGAATTTACCTATCACTTTTTGGTATGCCCGCCACAAAAAGGCGTAACGCCAGATGATGATGATGCGCTTCAAACAGCAGAAACTCAGTCGCTTGCCGCGATGCTGCCTGTTCTGAAGGCAAACCGGAAACACTTCGCCGCCTCATCAGGGCTACAGCAGTTTTTGCAGCAGGTTGCCCAGCAACGTTAGCCGCGTTACTGGCCTAGTTCCGGTATATTGCGATATTCTTCCAAAGCTTCTGGATTAGCCAGCGCTTCGGTATTTTTTATCGGCCTGCCATGCACAATGTCCCTGACCGCCAGTTCGGTGATTTTGCCAGAGCGTGTTCGCGGAATATCAGTTACTTTTACAATCACCGCAGGCACATGACGCGGGCTTGCTTTTGCCCTGATATCTGTTTTGAGGCGCGCTATCAGATCATCTGACAGGGTGGCACCTTCTGCCAGCCTGACAAACAATACTATCCGCACATCATTATCATAGCTCTGGCCGATGACCAGCCCTTCGGTGATTTCGGCAAATTCTTCAACTATCCGGTAGATTTCGGCAGTGCCAATTCTCACACCGCCCGGATTCAGGGTTGCATCAGACCGCCCATGAATGACAATGCCGCCACGCGGGGTCAAGGTTGCCCAGTCACCATGCCGCCAGATATTGTCATAAACGGAAAAATAGGCATCTTTATATCTGCTCTGGTTCTCATCATCACCCCAGAAACAGACAGGCATTGACGGAAACGGGGTAACACAGCATAGCTCGCCCTGCTGATTGGTGACAGGCTGTGCGTCATCATCCAGTATCTGGACATTCATGCCAAGCCCCCGAACCTGTATCTCGCCAGCATAGACAGGCATAACAGGACATCCCAGCACAAAACAGGCCATCAGGTCTGTTCCACCCGAAATAGAGGCAAGATGCACATGCGGGCTGATCGCCTGATAGATAAAATCAAACCCCTCTTCAGAAAGAGGCGAGCCAGTAGAACATAGCGTCTTCAAAGATGACAGATTAGCTATCTCGCCCGGTTTAATGCCTGCTTTGCGGACAGCATCAATATATTTTGCCGAAGTGCCAAATAATGTAACCTGCTCATCTTCGGCGATTTGCCACAGCCGTTCCGGCCCCGGATGGAAGGGGCTACCTTCAAACACCAGAATCTTTGCGCGGGATAACAGCCCAGAGACAAGCCAGTTCCACATCATCCAGCCGCATGTTGTGAAATAGAAAACAGTATCATCTGGCTTGATATTACAATGTAATTTATGTTCCTTAATATGCTGAACCAGCGTGCCGCCTATGGAATGTGTAATACATTTGGGCGCGCCTGTTGTGCCAGATGAATACAGAATATAGAGCGGATCATTAAAATTCATTCTGGTGAAGGTCTTTATTGGCGCATGGCTCAGTGCCTGCTCATAAGCCGAGGCATTCTCAATTGCAGACAGATCAGGGGCAGCATCAACATATCCGGCCACCAGAACATCAGATAATGTAGGCAAATTCTGAATCAGCTCAGGCAGGCTGGCCAGCCTGTCAATCTGTTTGCCATTGTAGAAATAGCCATCTACCGTTACCAGCAATTTAGGGGCAATCTGGCTAAATCTGTCAGACACGCCCGTAATGCCAAAATCAGGCGAACAGCTTGAAAAAATAGCCCCTAGCGAGGCGGTTGCCAGCATTGAGATAAGCGCAATGTCACAATTTGGCACATAGGCGGCGACCCTGTCGCCTTTGCCAATGCCGCGAGATTTCATCCAGCCAGCCAGCGCAAGCGATTTCTGCTTTATTTCAGCGCGGCTCAGGCGTGTACATCGCCCATCTTCGCCATAGCCGATAAAGCCAGCTGTATCGTCAGCATCAGCCAGCATATTTTCTGCATAATTCACCTGCCCGTCGGGAAAAAATAACGTGCCGGGCATGGTATTATTCACAACCAGCCGCTCGCCCTTATCGCCAATAATGCCATGCCAGTCCCATAAAGCAGCCCAAAATTCGGCACTATTATCGACAGACCATTGCCACAGCCTGTCATAATCCTGTTGCCAGTCAAAACTGTTATGGGTGCGAAGATAGCCTGCAAAATCATTCAGATTGCTGGTTTCCAATGCATGGTCTGGCGGTGTCCATAATAGACGCCCTGAAATTTGCTGATGTGACGACATATCTGGCTGTTTGATCCTCGTTATCTGGCAGTGGCTCTTCGTCTATTAACTAAAAAGTCTAGCGGCTAGTCAATGAGCATAGCTGAAATCTTTGTCTATCTGTAGCCAAAATATAGCTAAGGTGACTTAGGCAGAAAAGTAGGGGTAATGCACAGATGAACATGTTCAATATAGACGAGGTCAACGCCTATCTAGAGGGGAAAATCTATGATAATAGTGCAGAAAAATGGTTCTACTATCCTGATAAGCTAGGCGTTGTGGTACAGCTAGAACAGTTACTTTCAGGTGATATGCTGATCTATGCCTGTCTTGAAAAAGATGGCGGTGGTGCCTTTTTATCCTCATTTTTGAATCTGCTGATGGTTGAAGATATTCAGGCTATTCCTGCGCCGGTTCTGTTTCAGTCTTCTGACGGCTTGAAGACCATAGCTGGTAAACGTGGTGTTCTGACACTGTGTGAGATAAATGCCTCAGTATCAACCAGCTATTACACTATTGTAAAATGTACCCATCAGGATAATTTTGAGTTGTCTCTTCTTATGTATGAATTTACGCAGTCGCTAGAAGTGTATTTGCCAGTAACACGACAGAATCCGCACAATAGAGGCTGGCAGACAAAAATTGCCTCTTTGGCAGAATCAAAACTCAGCTATATGATCGCTGACATAAATGACTAGCCAAAAATTAGGCGCCGCACATAAAGAGCGCATATCAAGGCAGGCAAAAATCTGACATAGCTGTTTTGTGACTTTGCCATTTTTTATGAATCGGGCTATAAGGGCAACCATGACAGAGGCAGAGATATATCTGTCTTAACCTCCTGAAACTGGTCCGGATATCCATATTATGGCAACGTCTCATTCCTATGATTATGATCTCATTGTGCTGGGTGCAGGTTCTGGCGGTGTGCGTGCGGCCAGAATATCGGCAACCCATGGCGCAAAGGTATGTGTTGTCGAAGCAGACAGGCCGGGCGGCACCTGTGTGATAAGAGGCTGTGTGCCAAAAAAGCTTTTGGTATATGGTGCCAGTTTTGCCGCCGAAAAAGAGGATGCCGCAGGATTTGGCTGGCAGGTCGGTGACAGCTACCATGATTTTGCCAGCCTGATCGCATCAAAAGATGCCGAAATTGCGCGTCTTGAGAAGATTTATAGAAATTTGCTGGCACAGGCAGGTGCTAGTTTGATTGAGGGATATGGCCGTCTGAAAAGCGCACATGAGGTTGAGGTAGCGGGCAAGGTGATAAGTGCAGAGCGCATTCTTATCGCCACTGGCGGCACGCCTCAGATGATAGATGTACCGGGCATGAACGAATTTGCCATCACATCAGATGAAGCACTTGATCTGAAAACGCTTCCCGAAACTGTAGTGATATATGGGTCGGGATATATCGCTCTTGAATTTGCAGGCATTTTTAACGGGTTCGGGGCGGAAACCCATCTGGTATATCGTGGCGAATTACCTCTGCGTGGCTTTGATGAAGATGTGCGTACCCATATAGCCACAGCACTGGAAGAGCGGGGTATTATCCTTCATTCAGGTCACACAATAAAGTCGATCACAAAAACAGATAATGTGTGTTCTGTAACGCTTGATAATGGCGAGATAATCGAATGTACGCAAATAATGGCGGCAACAGGGCGCGTCCCTAATGTGTCACATCTTGGTCTTGAGCATGTCGGAGTTGCCCAGCAGAAAAATGGCGCGATTATTGTAGATGAGCATTCTGCCAGTTCGGTTGAGTCTATCTATGCGGTGGGCGATGTTACAGACCGAATTAATCTCACCCCTGTGGCGATTGCCGAAGGTCACGCATTTGCAGATAGCATGTTTGGCCAGAATATCCGCACAATATCTCATGACAATGTTGCCTCTGCGGTATTCAGTCAGCCGCCCATTGCATCGGTTGGCTTGTCGGAACAGGCGGCAGCGCAAAAATATGGCACGCTGGATATTTATGAAAGCCAGTTCAGGGCAATGAAAAACACATTATCTGGCAGGGCTGAAAAAACCTATATGAAGCTGGTGGTTGAGGCTGGCACCCAGATTGTGCGCGGTGTGCATATGATGGGGCCTGATAGTGCCGAGATTATGCAGGGTATGGCAATCGCGGTGAAAATGGGGGCAAAAAAGGCAGATTTTGACGCTGTTATTGGCATTCACCCCACAGCCGCAGAAGAATTTGTTACCATGAGAACAAAACGAAATAGCTAGCAGGTGAAAAACTGCCAGGCATTCCTTCGATTATCTCAATAGAATTGTTTGCAAAATGGCATTAATTGGCTATTTTGTGCATAGCAAAATCATTTGACAAAAGAGGCAGATTAAAAACCCCCTGTCGGGGCGTATCTGAGACAATTATGACATGGCATCCTTCAAGCTGGCGTGACAAGCCAATTCTTCAGGTTCCCGAATATCCGGACGCGGCACAGGTAAGCGCGGTTGAAGCGCAGCTTGGCGCCAAGCCGCCTCTGGTATTTGCTGGCGAGGTTCAGAATTTACGAAGCCAGCTTGGCAAGGTTGCCGCTGGTGAAGCATTTTTGCTGCAGGGCGGTGATTGTGCCGAGAGTTTTGCCGAATTTTCAGCAGATATGATCCGTGACAGTTTCAGAGTATTTTTGAAGATGGCAGTTGTGCTGACCTTTGGTGCGTCTTTGCCCGTGGTGAAAATAGGCCGTGTTGCCGGACAGTTTGCCAAGCCGCGCTCATCGCCTGTCGAGATGGTGGATGGTCAGGAACTGCCATCTTATCGCGGTGATATGGTAAATGGTATTGATTTTACCGAAACAGAACGTGTGCCAGATCCGGAACGACTACTTCGGGTTTATGAGCAATCTTCATCGACACTGAATTTGCTTCGGGCATTTGCGCAAGGCGGTATGGCCGATCTGCATGCGGTGAATAGCTGGCGCAGTGATTTTATTCAGGACAGGGAACAGGCTGACCGTTTTACCGAACTGTCTGAGCGGATTAACGAATGCCTGGATTTTATGGCGGCATGCGGGGTGACACCACAATCTACCCGCAGGCTGAGTGAAACAGATTTTTTCACCAGCCATGAAGCATTGTTGCTGAATTATGAAGAAGCGCTGACCCGCAAAGATACAATTACAGATGAGAAGGGCTGGTACACCACCTCGGCGCATATGGTTTGGATTGGTGATAGAACACGCCAGCTTGACGGTGCGCATATCGAATATATGCGTGGTATATCAAATCCTATCGGGCTGAAATGCGGGCCATCACTGGATACAGATGATCTGTTGCGTCTGATTGACAGGCTGAACCCTGAAAATATTCCGGGTCGGCTCACCCTTATCGCCAGAATGGGCGCTGAGGATGTCAGACAAAAGCTGAAACCTTTGCTGAAAGCTGTTAAAGGCCATGGTTCCGAGGTTGTGTGGTGCTGTGATCCGATGCATGGCAACACGGTAAAAGCATCAACAGGCTATAAAACGCGCCGCGTGGATGACATATTTGCCGAAGTAAAAGGGTTTTTCGATGCGCATGACGAGGTAGGCACATATCCTGGTGGCGTGCATTTCGAGATGACAGGCAAAGATGTGACCGAATGTGTTGGCGGGCTGGTTGAAGTGACCGAACAGGATTTGGCAGACAGGTATCATACGCATTGTGATCCGCGTCTTAATGCCGGTCAGTCTCTGGAACTGGCATTTTTAATAGCTGATCTGCTAAAGAACAGGCGTGACCAGCAAAATGGTTTGCGGAAAGCAGGATAGACATAGGTTCGGGTCAGACAGTGGTGTCATGCACCAGCATGTTCGCACGCTTCTATCCTAGGCAGGAAAGCAGCAAATTAGATGGCATCTGATACGCATAAACATGGTTCATCTGATAGCACGGGGCCTTCATTGGCTGATCAGCCGCGCCTGACAGATAGCTATTTTAATCTTACCCGCCAGATAATTCTGAATAATCAGGATTGCGAGGTCACATATGCGGTATTTATGCGGCGGCCAGTTACGCTTGCGCCAAAACTGGCAGTTGACTGGCTAAACCAGATGATTGCCGAGCGTGGCAGTGATGTTAAGATTGAACAGCTTCATAAAGAAGGCGCATGGGTAGGGGCAGGTGAGCCATTATTCTACATCACTGGCAAAATGTCCCAGCTGGTCGATATGGAAACAATATTTCTGCAACGGCTAGGGTCTGCTTGTGTGGCGGCTTATAATGCCTATCAGATGTGTATTGAGTTGCCTGATGTAGCCTTTCTTGCGATGGATGCACGCCATTGTGCAGGTGCCGAGATGGCAGAATTGATGGCCTATGGCGCGTCTGTAGGCTCACGTAAGGCACAGCAGAAGGTCGGGGCGACCGGATTTATTGGCTGTGCAGCAGATGCCACAGCACATTTTTTTGGCACAGAAGAGGGTATGGGCACTATGCCGCATGCGCTGATAGGCTATGCAGGCTCAACCCTAAAAGCGGCCAAGCTGTTCGTTGAGACCTTTCCGGACAGGCCGCTTACTGTGCTGGTTGATTATTTCGGGCGCGAAGTTGAAGATGCGCTGGAAGTAGCGCATGCGTTAAGCGACAAGGTATCTGGCCTGTCAGTCAGGCTGGATACGCATGGCGGACGCTTTGTTCAGGGGCTGGATACGCAATCATCCTATGCTGTGCTGGACAAACATGTGCCTGAGGCTATCAGAGGCTATCGCTCTGAGGGCGAGCTAAAGCATCTGATGGGGACAGGGGTGTCTGCGGCGGCGGTATGGCATATGCGGGATGAGCTGGATAATGCAGGCTTTCAGCATGTAAAGATTGTTACCTCTAGCGGGTTCAGTCCGGATAAATGCCGTGTCTTTTCGCTGGCAAAAGCACCTGTGGATGTAATAGGTACAGGCTCATACTTGCCTCAAAACTGGACCGAAACATATGCAACAGCAGATATTATTGCCTATGATGGCACCCCTCGGGTAAAGGTAGGCAGAGAGTTTCTGCATCGCAAATAACAACAGTAACCACAGATCAGCCTGAATATTATTATGGCTGTGCTTAGGATGTGATAATGGCTGACACTCAGCAACATGATGTGAATATTGGTTTGATACAGGCAAATTCCCATTTGGGTGATATTGCCGCCAATACGGACAAGATTATCCAGATGCGGGAACGCGCTGCCGCTCTGGGCGCTGATATTATTATTACGCCTGAGATGTTTCTGTCCGGCTATCCTGCCGATGATCTGGTGTTGCGGGATGATTTTATGGCGCGGATTGAAAGCGCGATAGGCCAGCTTGCCGAACTGACTTCAGATGGCGGGCCTGCCATTATTGTTGGGGCGCCCTATCGTGAAGCAGGCCAGCTTACAAATGCCTGTTTTATTCTGGATGACGGACAGATAATTGCCCGCCGTGACAAGGCCAATCTGCCAAATTACGGCGTGTTTGATGATAAGCGTCATTTCACGCAAGGTGCGTTGCAAGGGCCGGTTAGTCTCAGAGGTGTCAGGCTGGGGCTGGCAATTTGTGAAGATATCTGGTTTGAAGATGTGGTTGAAACAGTCGCAGAATCCGGTGCCGAGATGATTTTATCTTTGAATGCGTCACCGTTTGAGTCTGGAAAAACAGACCAGCGGATTATGCATGGCATCGCGCGTATCACAGAATCAGGCCTGCCGCTCATTTATGTGAATATGACAGGCGGGCAGGATGAGCTGGTATTTGATGGCGGGTCATTTGCGCTGAATTGTGGCGGCGGGCTGGCAGCTCAGCTTCCCCAGTTTACAGAGACAGTCTCGCTTGTTACAGCCAGAAAAGATGCAAACGGCCACTATAGCTTTACCGGCCAGATCACGCCGCCAGATGAGCCGCTTGAAGCTATCTGGCGGGCATTGACATTATCTATCCGTGACTATGTCCAGAAAAACGGATTTCCGGGTGTTATACTTGGTCTGTCAGGCGGGGTAGATTCTGCCATTGTGGCAGTGTTGGCAGTTGATGCACTTGGCGCAGACAAGGTCAAGCTGGTGATGATGCCATCAGATTATACAGCAGATATATCGCTTAGCGATGCCGCACTGCTTGCCGGTAATCTGGGTATTGCGCTAGATGATATTCCCATCAGACAGGGCATGGACGCCTTTGATAATATGCTGGCAGAGATGTTTGCGGGCAGAGGGGCAGATGTTACAGAAGAAAATATCCAGTCGCGCCTGCGTGGTATGTTGCTAATGGCAATTTCGAACAAGCTGGGGCATATGGTACTGGCAACAGGCAATAAATCTGAATATGCAGCCGGCTATTCAACGCTATATGGGGATATGTGTGGTGGCTTTGCGCCGCTGAAAGATGTCTGGAAAACAACGGTGTTTGAGCTGTGTAACTGGCGAAATGCGCATCTGCCAAAAGGCGCGCTAGGCCCCGAAGGCGAGGTGATACCAACACGTATCATAACCCGTCCGCCATCTGCCGAATTACGCCCTGAGCAGAAAGATACAGACACCCTGCCACCTTATGATGTGCTAGATGCAATTTTAATTGCCCTTACCGAGAAAATGGAAGATATCGAAACCATTACCGCAAAGGGCTATGACAGGGATGTTGTCGAGGCCGCAAGCCGTCTGCTATTTAGGGCTGAATATAAACGGTTCCAGGCAGCGCCGGGGCCAAAAATTACCAGCAGAGCCTTTGGCCGTGACAGACGCCTGCCTCTGACATCAGGTTTTACACCGCATGAAGTGGAAACATTATGAGTAGTGAAAAAGTCCGTTTTGCCCCAAGCCCTACAGGCCAGCTTCATGTTGGCAATGTGCGCACGGCACTGGTAAATTACCTGTTTGCCCGACACCATGGCGGGCAGTTTATGTTGCGTATTGACGATACAGATACCGAGCGCTCAACACAGGCGTTTGAAGCTTCAATCAGAGATGATATTCTCTGGCTTGGCATGGGCTGGGATTGTGAAGACAGACAGTCAAATCGCCTTGAGCGATATGATGATGCGCTGGCAAGGCTGGTGGCAGCGGGTCGTGCCTATCCATGTTTTGAGACAGCAGAAGAGCTTGGTCTGAAACGCAAAGCCCAGCTTATGGCCGGCAAGCCGCCTGTCTATGACAGAGCCGCGCTGAAATTAACCCCAGAGCAGATTGAGGCGCTGAAAGCCGAGGGCAAAACCCCGCATTACAGATTTTTGCTGAACCATGAGCAGGTGAGCTGGACTGACCTTGTCAGAGGTGATGTAAGCTATCATATGTCCAGCCTGTCAGACCCTGTTCTGATGCGTGAAGATGGCCGGGTTATCTATACGCTGGCTTCTGTTGTGGATGATATAGACCATGGCATTACCACCATTCTGAGAGGTGAAGATCATGTCACAAATTCGGCTGCCCAGATTCAGCTTTTTGAAGCACTAGGCAGCCCAGCACCAAAAATGGGGCATCTGGCCTTGCTGGCTGGTATGGAAGGCGAGGGTCTGTCGAAACGTCTTGGCAGCCTGTCCATCGCGCAATTGCGTGAAGAGGGTATCCAGTCAGCTGCCATTACCTCGTTGCTTGGGCGTATCGGTACCTCGCATCCGATTGAGGCATTTGCAGATATGCAGCCGCTTATCGAGAGTTTTGATATGGCGGCATTTGGGCGCTCAACAGCAAAATTCTCACATAGTGAGCTTGGCCAGATTAATGCAAGGCTGCTTCAGGGGCTGGATTTTGACAATGTTGCAGAACAGCTATTGGCACTTGGACTGGCAGAGATAACACCTCTGTTCTGGGAGGTAGTCAAAGGTAATATCGACAGGCTGGAAGATGCCGGTATGTGGTGGCAAATCTGTCATCAGCCAGTTACGCCTGATATTGAAGATGCAGAGTTTATCGGACAGGCAGCATCACTGATTTCCGAAGATGAATTTGACGCAGATAGCTGGTCGGCTTGGACAAAGGCTGTATCTGCCCAGACAGGGGCGAAGGGGCGCGGTCTGTTTATGCCGCTAAGAAAGGCGCTAACAGGCCAGTCTCATGGACCGGATATGGGGCAGCTTCTGCCCTTTATTGGCAGGCAGACAGCTTTGGCACGATTGCAGGGCAAAACCGCATGACAGAATTGCATCTGCATAATACCCTTAGTCGCAAAAAACAGCTATTCAGCCCGATTAATCCGGAACAGATAGGGGTTTATGCGTGCGGGCCTACTGTCTATGATAAAATTCATGTAGGCAATGCACGCCCGCTTGTGGTGTTTGATGTGCTGGTCAGACTGCTTCGCCGCCTATATGGTGCGCAGAATGTCTGTTATGTGCGCAATATTACCGATGTAGATGATAAAATTAATCAGCGTGCGTCAGAGCGCAACATCTCTATTGCTGATCTGTGCACCGAGACAATTGATACTTTTCATCAGGATGCTGACGCATTAGGTGTTTTGCCGCCCGATATTGAACCACGCGCAACCCATCATATTGACGAGATGATTGAGATGATCTCAACGCTGATCGATAAGGGGTTTGCCTATGACGCAGAAGGCCATGTGCTGTTTGCAGTTGAAAAGATGGCCAGTTATGGCGGTCTGTCAGGCAGGTCGGTAGACGAGATGATAGCTGGTGCGCGTGTGGAAATTGCTCCGTTTAAGCAGCATCCGGCTGATTTTGTGCTGTGGAAACCATCTGATGAGACAACACCCGGCTGGCAAAGTCCGTGGGGATATGGCAGGCCAGGCTGGCATATTGAATGTTCAGCCATGTCCGGCAAATATCTGGGTGCGCAGTTTGATATTCACGCTGGCGGTCTTGATCTGATTTTTCCTCATCATGAGAACGAAATTGCACAATCATGCTGTGCGCATAATCTGGATAGGATGGCAAATATCTGGGTGCATAATGGCTATGTCACGGTTGAGGGTGAGAAGATGTCAAAATCGCTTGGCAATTTCACAACTGTGGCAGATGCCCTTGCCTTGCATCGCGGAGAGACTATCCGCTATTGTCTGCTGGCAACACATTATCGTGCGCCACTTGATTTCTCGCAAAATCAGCTTGCCGAAGCAAAAGCAAATCTGGACAAATTCTATCGGGCTACCGGTATCGCAGATAAGACAATGCCGGCAGACATTGATATATCAGAATTACTGGCACCATTATGTGATGATCTCAATCTGCCGGGCTGTTTTGCAGCGCTTCATAAATTGGCCGCACAGGCCAATAAGGGCGATGTAATGGCCGCAAACAAGATTGTTAGCTTTGGAGATATTCTTGGGCTGTTTCAGGATTCAGGCTGGTTCACACAGGCTGATGATGACGGCATTTCTGCTGAGGCCATAGAGGCGTTAATCCGGCAACGTAATCAGGCGCGGGCAGATAAAGATTTCGCAACAGCTGATAACATCCGTGACCAGCTTGCCGCGCAGAACATCAGATTGCTTGACAGTGCAGAGGGCACAAAATGGGAACGCGGCTAGCCAGATTTGCGCCAGCGCTCAAATTCGGCTAAAAGCTACGCAGATTATATTGATTAGACCGAGAAGATAACAAAGTATGACCGGCAATAAAATTTGGCTATTTGATACTACCTTGCGTGATGGCGGCCAGACAAGAGGTGTTGATTTTACGGTTGCAGATAAACAGTTCATTGCCTCTGCACTTGACGAATTTGGTATTGACTATATCGAAGGTGGCTGGCCGGGTGCAAACCCCACCGATGATGCATTTTTCAGCACACCGCAAGGGCTGAAGCATGCTTCGCTAGTAGCTTTTGGCATGACCAGACGTGGCGGCAGGTCAACCGAGAATGACCCCGGTCTCAAGGCTATTCTGGATGCACAGGCAGACGCAACCTGTCTGGTTGGCAAGACATGGGATTTTCATGTCACTACCGCGCTCAATATTGAGCTAGACGAAAATTTGCAGATGATACGCGATTCAGTAGCCGCATCAAAATCCGCACAATTTGAATCAATGTTTGACTGTGAACATTATTTTGACGGTTTCAAGGCCAATAAAGAGTTTGCGCTTTCTTGTGTAAAGGCGGCCGCAGAAGGTGGCGCTGACTGGGTTGTGCTGTGTGATACAAATGGCGGCACACTGCCTAACGAGGTATTTGATATTGTCCGGCAGACTGCACAGGCCTGTCCTGAGGTGCGGCTTGGTATTCACTGTCATAATGATTCAGGGGTTGCGGTGGCAAATTCGCTTGCTGCCATTCACGCCGGCGCGCGCCAGCTTCAGGGGACATTAAATGGCCTTGGCGAGCGGTGTGGCAATGCAGATTTAATCACCCTTATCCCCAATCTGATGCTAAAGCTGGGATTTGAGACAAGCATTAATGAGGCTAAGCTCTCAAGACTGACAAGCCTGTCTCGGATGCTGGATGACAGGCTGAACAGAACACCTAATCAGCATGCGCCTTATGTTGGCGAGGCGGCCTTTGCCCATAAGGGAGGTCTGCATGCCTCTGCTGCCCAGAAAGACCCGCGCACCTATGAGCATGTCCCGCCTGAGAAGGTTGGCAATGAGCGCCATTATCTGGGTTCAGATCA
>WTJO01000194.1 GCA_011524805.1 Alphaproteobacteria bacterium | reverse complement strand
CCATGGCGCGGCTCAAATGCCAACGCAGCAAATGCACCAGATGCTCAGGCAATGTGGGAATCAGCCTTTTCTCTGAATGGTGTTATCTCAGGCCATGCAAATTTTATTTATCACGCCGCAGGCTGGCTTGAAGGTGGGCTGTCTGCCAGCATGGAAAAATTTGTGCTGGATTGCGAAATGTTACAGCAAATTCTGTATTTGCAGAGACCAGTTGAAATTAACAGCGATACATTAGCAGTTGATGCAATTGCCGAAGTTGGGCCGCATGGGCATTTCTTTGGATGTGACCATACCCAAAGCCGCTATAAGCAGGCATTTTACAATCCGCTCATATCTGACTGGTCTAATTTTGAAAATTGGGAAGATAGAGGCGCATTATGGGCACATGACAGAGCGCATAATGCCTATAAGCAAATTCTGGACGAGTTTGAAGCCCCGCCCATTGATGAGGCGATTGATGAAGAATTACAGGCCTTTATAGCAAAGCGGGTTGAAGAGGGCGGCGCGCCAACAGATTTCTAGCGGCGCTGTTTTCAGACTGTTCAAGGGCGTCAGGATCTATAGGATAGTAACTGGCACAGACATAAAAAGGCCGGAATAAGGAAAGAGAAAGCAGATGAAGTCACAAGCCAGAGTTGTTGTAATCGGGGGCGGCGTTGTAGGAGCGTCTGTACTGTATCACCTCACAAAAAGAGGCTGGACAGATGTCATGCTGCTGGAACGGTCTGACCTTACGTCCGGGTCAACATGGCATGCCGCAGGGGGAATGCATACTATCAATGGCGATCCGAATGTCGCCAAATTACAGCAATATACCATCTCTTTATATAAGGAAATCGAAGACATTTCTGGACAGGATATTGGCCTGCACAGAACAGGTGGTGTGATGCTTGCTGCCAATGAAGAGCGCTTTGACTGGCTGAAGGCGATGTATGCCAAAGGCAAATATCTTGGCATGGATGATCTTGAAATCCTCACCCCTGAAGAGGCGGCCAGACGCATGCCACTTCTTGATCCTGCGCAATTTGTCGGCGCCCTATATGACCCGCTTGACGGGCATTGTGATCCCTATGGTGTAACCCATGCCTATGCAAAATCAGCCCGCAAGAACGGTGCGGTGGTTGAAACCCAGACCAAAGTAGAATCGTTGACCCAGACGCCAGATGGCACATGGCATATCCACACAAACAAAGGCGAGATTATCGCCGAACATGTGGTGAATGCTGGCGGGCTCTGGGCGCGGGAAGTTGGCCGTATGGTCGGGCTTGAATTGCCGGTGCTTGCAATGGAACATATGTATCTGTTGACAGATGATATGCCGGAGGTGGCCGAAATAAACGAAAAAACAGGTGAAGAAGTTATTCATGCTGTTGATTTTGACGGCGAAATTTATCTGCGTCAGGAACGTGGCGGGATGTTGATGGGTACCTATGAGAAAGCCTGTGTGCCATGGTCGGAACAGAACACGCCGTGGGAGTTCGGGCATGAACTGCTTGAGCCTGATCTGGACAGAATTGCGCCGTCTCTGGAAGTAGGGTTTCAGCATTTCCCTGCCTTCCAGAATGCTGGTATCAGACAGATTATAAATGGCCCTTTCACTTTTGCGCCTGATGGCAACCCTCTGATAGGGCCTGTGCAGGGCATGACGAATTACTGGTCGGCCTGTGCGGTAATGGCTGGTTTCTCGCAAGGCGGTGGTGTTGGGCTTGCGCTGTCAAACTGGATTGTTGATGGCGACCCGGGGCTTGATATCTGGGCGATGGATATTAGCCGTTTTGGCAGCTATGCCAACATGGCCTATACGAATGCCAAGGTAAGAGAAAACTACTCTCGCCGCTTTTCTATCCGCTTCCCTAATGAAGAGCTTGAGGCAGCACGCCCGCTTCTGACTACACCTATTTATGACGAATTGAAGCAAAGAGGTGGGCAGTTTGGTGCCAGCTTTGGCCTTGAGACTGCGCTGTGGTTTGCCCCTGAGGGTGTATCAGAGCAGTTTTCATGGAAACGCTCGACAGATTTTGAACATGTAGGGCGTGAAGTGGCAGGCGTGCGCGAGTCTGTGGGGCTGTCAGAAATATCAAATTTTGCAAAATACCGTATCACGGGCACAGATGCCGAAACATGGCTTGATAGTATGCTTGCCTGTAAGTTGCCGGCACAGGGGCGGATGACATTGGCGCCCATGCTGAAAGATGATGGTCGCGTGATTGGCGATTTTTCAGTTGCGCGACTGGCAGATGATACGTTTCTGATTATTGGCTCAGGGCTGGCAGAATCCTATCATATGCGCTGGTTTACCAGCCATCTGGATGCTGGCAAGGATGTGTCTCTTACAGCCGAATCTCTGGGGCTGGTAGGGCTGAGCATTGCAGGGCCAGATGCCCGTAATGTGATCCAGAAACTCACAACCGAAGATATGAGCAATGACAGTTTCCGTTTTATGGCAATCCGCGAGATGCAGCTTGGCATGGTGCCTGCGATTGTCGGGCGGGTCAGCTATACAGGTGATCTGGGATATGAAATCTGGTTGAAGCCCGAATATCAGAGACGGCTATTTCATGATCTGATGGAAGCAGGTGCCGAGTATAACATATCCCTGTTTGGCAGCAGGGCATTAAACGCGCTCAGACTTGAAAAAAATTATGGAAGCTGGGCACGTGAATATAGACCTATTTATTTTGCGCATGAATCAGGTCTGGACAGGTTCATTGCCTTTGACAAGCCTGCCGAATTTATTGGTAAACAGGCCGCAAAGACAGCGCTGGATAATGATGAGGGCGCCTATCGTCTTTGCAGTTTTGTGATAGATGCCAAAGATGCAGATGTGATCGGCGATGAGCCTATTTCATATCAAGGCACGGTTTGTGGCTGGGTAACCTCTGGCGGCTATGCGCATGGCGCATCTGTGTCTGTGGCGATGGGCTATGTGCCGAAAGCATATGCAGATGACACGCAAGGCTGGACTGTTGAAGTGCTTGGTGAAAATATCAGCGCCACCATGCAGAAACAGCCGCTTTTTGACAGCAATATGAGCAGAATGCGTTCCTAGAAAGCCCAGTCGGGATAGCGCCCTAAAGGCGAAGCGCCTGTTCAAGCGCAGCTGTAAACATGTCTGCATCTACATTACCGCCTGATAGCATGGCAACGACTGTCTGGCGGCGACCAGCCCCCTCAAAACGGGACAGAAATTCAGGAGATAATGCACAGGCAAGGGCAATCGCGCCGCCTGGCTCAACTGTCAGCTTGAAATATGACCATGCAATATGCATCGCATGAAGCGCGTCTTCATCCGGAGCAGATAGCCCCGAACATCCTGTTTTCTGCAAAATCGGAAATGTCAGCTCGCCGGGGCAGGGGGTAACAATCGCATCACATATTGAGCGTGCATCTGGTGCATTAGATAGCCGTTTGCCTGCCGCTAGAGACAGTTTGGTGTCATTAAAAGCCTCAGGCTCGGCTGAATATAGCTGTGTGTCTGGCAGATGATGCGAAATCGCAATAGCGGTGCCTGCCAGCAAGCCGCCACCCCCGCAACATGAGATATAATGATCAATACCGATATTGCGCGCATTTGCCTGTTCGCAAATCTCTAGCCCTGCTGTGCCCTGACCTGCAATTACATTTTCATTATCATAGGGTCTGATAAGGATCGCGCCCTGTTCTGAGGCTATCTTCTCGCCAATTTCCTCACGGCTTTGGGTGTATCTGTCATACAGCACCACTTCGGCACCATAGGATTTTGTGCCAGCGATTTTTGTTGCTGGTGCATCTTCGGGCATGATGATTGTGGCCTGTCTATTGCTTAATCTGGCGGCTAGTGCCACCGCCTGAGCATGATTGCCGCTGGAAAAGGCGATCACAGGCAGGGTGCTGTCCTCAATTGAGAATACCGCATTACACCCACCCCTGAATTTGAATGAACCTGTGCGTTGCAGGCATTCTGCCTTAACATACAGATCAAATGGCAGGGCGCTATTCAGCCTGTCCGAAGTCAGTAGCGGTGTTGTCTCGATACTGTTATGAATCCGGTTTCTGGCATTCTGAATATCATCAATCGTGACCATATTTATGTCTCTGTCTGTTGCTATGTGAAGGCATTAAACTAGTCAAAAAGGCGCAGCTGAGGCCATGTTCATAGTGATATAGTGAGGTCATGATTGCAAGCGCTGACTAAGCTGAAAACATTATCTGGCACCGTAAATTCAGGATTTTACTTTTTGCATCAATTCCGATATGCTGACGGCCTTGAAGATTGCGCGCCGGCACGGTACTGGCTGGTGCTAACACCCTAAAATTACAGGATGAAATATCATGCCGTCTCTTTATCCGCATTTGCCGTTTTCAGGCTCATATACTGCGCTTATTACGCCCTTTGGTGCTGATGGCAGTCTGGATGAAAAGGCATTTAGAGCGCTTGTAAACTGGCAGATTGAACAGGGCACAGACGGGTTCGTGCCAGTGGGTACAACAGGAGAATCCCCAACCCTTAGCCATGAAGAACATGACAGGGTGGTCGAGCTATGTGTTGAAGAAACAAATGGCAGAGTCCCGATTATTGCCGGTGCCGGCTCAAACAGCACAGCAGAAGCGGTAAGGCTGGCAAAGCATGCAGAACAGGTGGGGGCTGATGCTGTTCTGGTGGTCTCACCCTATTATAATAAGCCGACACAAAAAGGGCTGGCTGCGCATTTCACGGCTGTTGCAGATGCAATTTCAATCCCGCTGATCATTTATGATATTCCGGGCAGGTCTATTGTCAGGCTGGATGATGATGTGCTGGCTGAATTATCACAACATCCGCGCATTGCCGGCATTAAGGATGCCACGGCCGAATGTGCGCGCCCGACACATCTTCTGAATATTATTGGCAATGATTTCTGCCAGCTATCAGGTGAAGATGCGACTATTCTGCCGTATTTGGCCTCAGGTGGGCATGGCTGCATTTCGGTGGTCAGCAATGTTGCGCCGGCATTATGCTCGCAACTGCACCGCGCATGGGCGGCAGGAGATAGCACAAAGGCACTTGAAATACATCAGCAGTTAATGCCTCTGCATCGCGCTTTATTCTGTGAAGCAAGTCCGGGGCCTGTGAAATATGCGGCTTCGCTTCTGGGGCTGTGTTCTGCTTTTGCCAGACTGCCGCTTGTTGAGATTGCAGATAGCTCAAAACAGCAGGTAGAAGACGCATTACGCTTTGCCAAGTTACTTTAGCGTGCCAGAATTATCCGGTTTGAAAGGATAGGGATATGGCAATCTCTACAGGCCGTGTTGCCGAGAACAGACGGGCACGATTTGATTATCAGATTGATGATACGCTGGAAGCTGGCCTGATTTTGAAAGGTAGTGAGGTTAAATCGCTGCGCACAGGCAGAGCCAGCATCGCAGAAGCCTATGCCACAGAAGAGAAGGGCAGGCTGGTGCTGGTCAATGCCAATATCCCTGTATATCCTGCCTCGCGTGATAATCATGAGCCAAAGCGTATTCGAGAATTGCTGGTCTCGCGCAAGCAGAGAGATAAGCTGCTGGGCATGATCAGACGTGAAGGCATGACGCTTGTGCCTATGGCGCTCTATTTCAATGATAGAGGGCGCGCGAAAATTCAGCTTGGCATGGCCAAAGGCCGCAAAAAACATGATAAGCGGGAAGTGCAGAAAGACAGAGACTGGTCACGCCAGAAAAACCGTCTGCTTCGCAGAGGCTAGATGTAGCTGGCAATCTGGCCAACGGCTTGTGTAAACTGTGTCTGGGTCAGCCTGTTGGTCTGGATATTATAGCGTGAACAGTGATAAGAGCTAACAAGCCATAACCCGTTCGGCAATTTATGCGCGCTGCCATGTGAAAATGGATAGGCAGATTTCCTCAGCCCGAAATGGGTAAGACAGGTATCATGGGCAATCCGGCCAAGGGCAAACATAACCTTTAGCCGTGTCATTTTTGTTAATTCTGTTTTCAGATAACCTCGGCAATTGGCTATCTCGCTCGCATCAGGTTTATTTTGCGGTGGCACGCATCTCACCGCATTGATGATGCGGATATTATGTAGCACAAGATTATCCCTGCCATCAGGGCTGAACTGCCCAGAACAATAATTGTGGCTGGCAAGCGCCTGATACAGCACATTACCTGCAAAATCCCCTGTAAAGGGTCTGCCAGTAGCGTTCGCACCTTTCAAACCGGGGGCAAGCCCCACCACCAGCACTTCGGCATCGATCGGGCCAAATGAGGGCACAGGTGCATTATGCCAGTGCGGATGGCTTTGCTTTTTGCTCGCAATAAACTGGGCTAGCCGCGGGCATTTTGTGCATGATTTCGGAGCGATATAGTCAAGCTGGCCTGAGGAAGGCACTCTGGATGAAGATACCATAGTCTATCGTTCAATCTCTGAGATGATGCTATCCAGTTCAAGAAAATGATCTGCCTTGCGCCGTAATTCGTCAGCAACCATATTCGGAGTTGTTTTGGTAGAGGATACTACGGTCACACGTACCCCCATTCCCTGAACATCTTCTAGCAGCCGGCAGAAATCGCCATCGCCCGAAAAGAGATAGGCATGGTCAATATGTGGCGCCAGCTTCAGCATATCCAGCGCCAGTTCCATATCCATATTGCCCTTGATACGCCGCTCGCCAGTGGCCTGATTGACAAAAGACTTGGTGCTTTTACTGACAATCATATAGCCATTATAATCGAGAAAATCGATAAGCCGCTTTAGATTGCTTACCTCTGTACTGTCTGGCAGAGCAGTGTAGTAATAAGGCCTGATTAAGGTTCCCAGCCCTTTGAAATACTCAAGCAGCCTGATATAGTCTATATCAAGATTCATAAGTTTTGTGGTGGCGTGAAAATTGGATCCGTCAATGAAGAGGGCTATTTTTTCTTGTGTCATTTTATACCTAAAAGTTAATTAAATCAGACAATAATAATGGTTTGTTATAGTAATAAGTTTAGTATATTTAGTGTAAACATATAATGGTGAGTTGATGATTATATGTTTGTATCCTGACCTGTTTATGTGCAACAACTAGGCGCATGGCACAGGCCGGTCCAAGCATACCATAGCTTGATATATTCCTGTATAAAATTTAATCATGGCAAGATAATGGCGTCAGCTTCACAATTATCTCATCTTCCACATCAGGCCTTTATCGGGATTGGCAGCAATCTGATCGCCGAGGGATTTGACAATCTGCATCTGTCTTTATCTGCAGCAGTCCAGCAGATTGGATGTGCTGATGTAGCTGTTGCCGGCCAGAGCAGCTGGTATGTGACGTCTGCGGTGCCCGTGTCAGACCAGCCAGATTACCTCAATGCCGTACTGGATATCAGAACAGCGTTTGAGGCAGAACAGCTACTAGACCATCTGCAGCAGATAGAATTGCAATTTGGCCGTATCCGCACAGTGCGAAATGCGGCACGTACACTTGATCTGGATATTATCAGCTTTGATGACGAGGTGATTGCAACAGATAGGCTTGATGTACCGCATTTGCGCTTGCATGAGAGAAAATTTGTGCTTTATCCGCTAGCAGAACTGGCAGCAAACTGGAGAGACCCCCGTTCTGGCAAGCTGGCAGATACATTAAAGGCAGAATGTGATGCTGTAGATGATGGCAGCCAGAAATGCCGGCTATTTGCCCGCTAGGCACTATTGCGTCATCATCATCAGGGCGCTAACCGGCACCGTGTCAAAATATCTTGCATTTTAGCAGAAAATTGGATATTGTTCCGTCTTTCGGTAATATCCCTCAGACATAGCAACGCACAGGAGAGCAGGCATGGCACGCGTAACCGTAGAAGATTGCATTGAACGTATCCCGAATAGATTCGAGCTGGTACTTACCGCCTCGCAACGTGCGCGCGCTATCCAGAAGGGCGAATTGCTGACCATCGACCGTGATAATGACAAGAATCCGGTTGTTGCACTCAGAGAAATTGCAGATGAAACAATTGATCTGGACAAGGTACAGCAGACGCTGGTGCGTTCCATGCAGCGTTTCAGCGAGCAGCCAGAGGTGAGCGAGCAGTCTGATGAGGCACATCTGATAGCAGAAGAAGACCTCTCGAATATGGTCGGCATGGAGATGGAACAGGATTTTGATGATGCCGGCATGCAGGTTGGCACAGGCTCCGAGCTTGAAACATCCGGCTTTGAAGATGTGGATACGGCCAGCCTTGACGCTGAAATGTAATCTGCCTTAGTTGACCTGAACAGCAAAGCCTCTGTTTGATATGAACAGGGGCTTTATTTTTGCCTTTTTCTATTTTTGTCTATTGTAGTATGATAAAGGCATGTCATCAGCAAAGATGATCCAATAATATCCAGATAAGGGGTGTCATCAGGAGCATATGCAACCAGACCAGACTGCTCATAGACAGACCGAAGATGCAAGACAGCTTGCCGCATCCTATGATAAGCTTGCCACAAAGGCAGGTGAATATCTTGATGATGACCAGCTAGGTCAGCTATATCATGCCTTTGAATTTGGGCGTGATGCACATGACGGGCAATATCGCAAAAGTGGCCATCCCTATTTCACCCATCCGATTGCTGTTGCAGAAATACTGGCCGAGCTGAAGCTGGATGTGCAAACACTCATTACCGCCTTGCTTCATGACACGCTGGAAGATTGCCCTGTTACTACCGAAGATATCAGCTCCCGCTTTGGTGACAAGATTGCCGAACTGGTGAACGGCGTTACAAAACTTAGCCAGATTGAAATCCAGTCATTTGATAATAAACAGGCTGAAAACTTCAGGAAATTCATGCTTGCCATCAGCCGTGATGTGCGGGTTCTTATCGTAAAGCTGGCAGACAGAACCCATAATATGCGCACAATCGGGGCTATGGCTGCAGAAAAACAGGAAAAAATCGCACAAGAGACAATGGATATTTTTGCCCCGCTTGCCGACAGGATGGGGATTTATGTATTTCAGCATGAGCTAGAGGATTTAAGCTTTAATGTGCTTCAGCCACAAGTGCGCAGCTCTATTATAAATTCGCTTGAAAATATCGCCAATCTAGGTGACCAGAAAGGCTCTGACGAACAGAATATGCTGGATGATATTGCCAGCGAACTTGAGGCGCTGGTGCAGGAGCAAGGTCTTGACTGTACCGTTGAAGGCCGGCTTAAGACACCCTATTCAATCTATCTGAAAATGAACCGCAAAGCGATGTCATTTGAGCAGTTATTTGATGTGAACGCATTCCGGATTATCCTGCCTGAGCGCGCTGACTGCTATCAGGCGCTGGGCATTATTCATCAGAAATATCCAACCATTATCGGGCGCTTCAAAGATTATATCTCTGCACCGAAAAAAAATGGCTATCAGTCTATCCATACCAGTGTGCTAGGGCCATATAACCAGAAAATCGAAATCCAGATACGCACAGATGCGATGCATGAAAGAGCCGAAAAAGGGGTGGCTGCGCATTGGGCCTATAAGGTCGTCAAACATAGAGATGAAAGCCAGAAGGAAGACCATATCCCGCCGCTGATTGCTGAAGGTGAGGGTCAGGATTCCACACGCTGGATAAGAGAGCTTACCTCGCTATTAGGCCAGTCTACAGGGTCGGTCGAATTTATGGATGCTGCAAAGCTGGAATTATATCGTGATCAGATCTTCTGCTTCTCGCCAAAAGGTGAGCTTTATAATCTGCCAAATGGTGCGACTGCCCTTGATTTTGCCTATTCTGTGCATTCGGATTTAGGTGATTATTGTGACTATGTGCTTATCAATGGAAAACATAGGCAATTATCTACCGTGCTTGAAAATGGCGATCAGGTTAAGGTTGTCACCTCTGATAAGGTAACGGTAAAAATAGAATGGGAAGATTTTGTCAAAACAGCACGGGCTAAATCTCATATCCGGCGTATGTCACGAAATCTGCAACAGCAGCAATTCATATATCTTGGCAAATCCCTGTTAAGCGAAGAATTCAGGTATCGCGGCCAGCCATTTGATGAAGATCAGCTAAAGCTGTCATTGCTGACCTTTAATCTGAGCTCGCTAGACCAGCTATATATGCTGGTAGGCGAAGGCAAAACCCTAACAAAAAAGCTGGTGCTGGATCATATTCACCCTAGCACAGAGACCAAGAAGGGAAAGTCAGAAGATAAGCCTATCCCGAAACCTGTCTTTGTGTTTGATTCAGAACATGAAGGTGCATCTGTGCAACTGGCGAAATGCTGTCATCCTCTGCCGGGAGACAAAATTATCGGCATTTTTAATTCAGGGCTTGGTATTACCGTGCATACAAATAGCTGTGCAACAGCCTATAAATTTGATGAAATGCCTGAATTATGGGTAGAGGTTGCGTGGCCGCGCACTTCGCGACATCGCCATTCAGGGCGTATCAAGGTACTATTGCTGAATGAGCCCGGCTCGCTTGCAAAAATGTGTACGGTGATCTCTCAGCATTCAGGTAATATTTCCTTTATCCAGCTTGAAGAAAGAAAATTGAATTACTTTACCTTTATTCTGGATATTGAGGTTGCCGATATTGATCATTTGAACAATATTATTTCTGTACTCAGATCTGATAAATTTATCGAATCTGCCGAACGTTACAGCTTTTAGCTGGTAAATCATCTCAGCATCTGGCAGGCATTATGTTTCGCAGACGTAACTCACGCTCGTTAAATGACAAATTAAGAGCCACTTTCTGGCCAAAGAAGGGCTTTAACAGAGTTATGAACTATATGGTTCAGCGTCTGTTACGGCTGTCCGGTTCCAGCTATTCTATTGCGGCGGGTTTTGCCTGTGGGGCGGCGGTGTCATTTACACCTTTTATCGGCTTCCATATTTTGCTGGCAATCGCGCTGGCACATTTGCTTAGGTCCAATGTTCTGGCCGCAATTATTGGCACCGCTGTCGGCAACCCATGGACCTTCCCTTTTATTTTTGTGCTGTTATACAGGGTTGGAACAGCGGTTATGCCACTAATTGGTTTTGATGATACAATATCAGCCCAGCTGGATATTTCCGATAGCGCCGGCGGATTTGATCTCAGTGTGCTGGCAGAGTATATTTTGCCAATGGCAATTGGCGGTGCCGTGATATCGCTGGCAACATGGCCGGTATTTTTTGGTGCCAGCTATCTGATGATAACAGGCTGGCGAAATCATAAGATGAAAAGACGGATGCAAAAGCATCACAAGCGCAACAATGCAGACAATATTGCCAGCTCGGAAACTGAATAAAACGTCTCTTTGCAAGCAGGCTAATCACAGGAGAAAGATAATTTGGATAGATTGCGACTTGGTGTGAATATTGACCATGTAGCCACGCTTCGTAATGCACGGGGCGGTGTACATCCTGATCCTGTGTCTGCGGCGCTGTTGGCGCAAAAAGCAGGCGCAGACGGCATTACAATGCATCTTCGCGAAGACAGACGTCATATTCGTGACAATGACATTTTTGCTGTTAAACAGGCTATCCATATTCCGCTAAATTTCGAAATGGCGGCAACTGACGAGATGGTGAGCATTGCCGAAAAACTGCGCCCTAATGCTGCCTGTATTGTGCCTGAAAAACGCGAAGAGCTGACCACCGAGGGCGGGCTAGCTGTTGCGGGTGCCGAAGCCAGACTGAGCCCGCTTATCGACAGGCTAAAACAGGCAGATATCAGAGTTAGCCTGTTTGTTGATGCAGATGAAGCCGAGTTACAGGCATCTGCAGCTATCGGGGCAGATATTGTTGAATTGCATACAGGCAGCTATTGTGATGCCGCTACCACAGAACAGCGTGAACATGAATTATCACGTATCGTCACAGGTGCCAGCATTGCCTCGCATCTTGGGCTTGAAGTGCATGCAGGTCACGGGCTGTCTTTTGACAATGTGGGGAATATTGCCGAAATTCCCGAAATCGTCGAGCTGAATATTGGGCATTTCCTTATGGGTGTGGCCATTTTTACAGGTCTGGATGAAGCGATTATCTCAATGCGCTCATTGATGGAGAAGGCGCGTCAAAGCTGATGATTGTCGGGGTTGGTCATGATATCTGCCGGATAGACAGGATAGCGCGTATTTTCGACAGATATGGAGAGCGGTTTGTAACACGCATCTGCACCGAAGCAGAACTAGCCGAACTTGCGTTGCGTGCTGACAAGCCTGCCTATCTGGCCAAACGCTTTGCTGTGAAAGAAGCTGTCTATAAAGCGCTTCATCAGGCTGACCAGTCCGATATGCGCTGGCATGATGCCGAGACATTGTCATCTATGCATAAAGCAGGCGCACCACAGCTAACGCTATATGGTGGATGCAGGCGGGCTGTTGATATTCTGGTGCCAGAAGGTCATATTCCTATCTTTCATATATCTGTTAGTGATGATATACCCTTCGCATCAGCCTTTATCATCATTGAGGCGCGGCCATCATAGGCGCATAAGAAGTATCAACCGGTCATTTTCAGGGAAGCCATAATGTCAAAAACAGATGAGCAGTCCGGCTCAACCATCCTAGATACAATCAAGACACTGCTTGTTGCCGGCATTATCGCAATCAGCTTCAGATCAGTTGTTGCAGAACCGTTTAATATACCGTCCGGTTCCATGATCCCCACATTGCTGGTTGGCGATTATCTGTTTGTATCAAAATATAGCTATGGCTATTCCCGCTATTCATTTCCCTTTGGGATAGCCCCAATTAACGGACGGGTGTTTGAAGATACACCGCAAAGAGGGGATGTAGCTGTTTTCCGTCTGCCATCAAACCCCTCGGTCGACTATATCAAGCGTGTTATTGGCCTGCCCGGTGATGTCGTGCAGGTAAAGCAGGGGATATTGCATCTAAATAATACGCCAGTGAACAGACGGCTGATCGGGACGGTTCAACCCAGCAGTCTGCAATCAACAGCAGATACCGTATATCGTGAAACCCTGCCAGACGGGCGTGAACATATGATTCAGGAAGTGAATGACATACAGCTATTTGACAATACGCAGGCATTTACCATCCCTGAGGGGCATTATTTCATGATGGGTGATAATCGTGATAATTCCAGAGATAGCCGGTCAAGTTCGGTCGGAGTTGTTCCGATTGAAAACTTTATTGGCAAAGCGCAGTTTATTTTCTTCAGTGTTGACCAGTCTGCACGCATCTGGGAAATCTGGAAATGGCCGACATCTGTGCGTTTCTCTCGTATCGGATCATCTATCGAATGACACCAGCCGCACCCACTGCCGAATCTCTTACCCAGAAGATAGCAGAGATCACCAGCTTTCACTTCTTGGACACAGAATTGCTGGAACAGGCATTGCGACACAAATCTGTTATCGGACAGCCATCATATGAAAGGCTGGAATTTCTAGGCGACAGGGTGCTTGGGATTATTGTTGCCCAAACATTATATGACATGTTTCCAAAGGCAGATCAGGGTGAGCTTACCATCCGTTTGCATGCGCTTACCCAAGAGGGATATCTGGCACTTATCGCCGATAAAACAGGTCTGGCGGAGCTGATCAGTACAGCCACAGAGGACGTTGGCAAGCGCGCATCCGTAAAGAGTGATGTGATAGAAAGCCTGATCGCTGCTTTATATCGTGAAGGTGGGCTAGGGGCTGCCCGCCAGTTTATTCTGCGCCATTGGGAATTTCCGGATGCGCTACCAGATACGGTGCGTGAAAATCCGAAATCAGCGCTTCAGGAATGGTCTGCACGCAACAAATATGGCACACCCACTTATGCGCTGATCAGCAGAACAGGCTCAGATCATAAGCCATGTTTTACCGTGTCAGTCGAGATTGACGGTTTCTCTGCATTACAGGCAGAAGGCCCCACCATCAAGGCAGCAGAACGCAAGGCCGCCGCCAGCCTGCTTGCGCATCTATCAAAGACCAGACAATAATTATCAATAATCATATCAAGAGCGTTCCATGTCAGACCAGCAGGAAGAAAAGACGAAAGCCGGATTTGTAGCCTTAATTGGGGCACCTAATGCCGGCAAATCCACCTTTATGAATGCGATGGTCGGGCAGAAAATTTCCATTGTCACGCCTAAAGTCCAGACCACCAGATCACGTATCAGAGGCATTGCCATGCATGAAAATGCCCAGATTATCTTTGTGGATACGCCCGGTATTTTCACGCCGAAACGCAGGCTGGACAGGGCTATGGTGCATGCGGCATGGCAGGGTGCAGAAGGCACAGATGTTATTCTGCTACTGCATGATTGCGCGCGCGCCCAGATAGATGATGATACTGCAGCCATCATTGACAGGCTGTCCGAACTGGGTGTTACCGCATCACTGGTGCTAAATAAAATTGACCTGGCGCGCCCTGAACAGCTGCTACGGCGCACAGAAGATCTTAATCAGAGATTTGCTTTCGAGCGTACCTTTATGGTGTCTGCCGAACAGGAACATGGGATTGATGATGCCAAATCATGGCTGGCAGAGAAAATGCCATCGGGGCCATATCTGTTTGACCCTGATGATCTGTCCGATTTGCCTCTGCGTCAGCTTGCCGCCGAATTGATGCGTGAAAAGCTGTTTTTGAATCTGCATCAGGAATTGCCCTATCAGCTGACGGTGGAAACAGAAAGCTGGACAGAAAAAAAAGATGGCAGTGTCGAGATTAAAATCACCATTTACGTTATGCGTGACGGGCATAGAGGCATTATTCTTGGCAAGGGTGGCCAGACCCTGAAACGGATAGGCATGTCTGCCCGCCGTGAATTACAGGAAATGCTAGAGCGCAATGTGCATCTGGTCAGCTTTGTGAAAGTCCGCAAGGACTGGATGGACGATAAAGACAGATATACAAGCTGGGATCTTGATTTTAATGCCTGAATGGTCAGAACATGCGATCATATTATCTTCGCGGCCACATGGTGAAAATAACGCAGTGGTCAGCCTGTTCACACCGTCAAAAGGCAGACATGCGGGGCTGGTTTATGCGGCCAGTGGCAAATCAAAGCGTGGTACAATTGAAGCAGGTAATCATGTTCAGGCAAGCTGGCGGGCTCGGCTGGACGAGCAGTTGGGCGTATTCTCGCTAGAGCTGGAAACATCGCCTAGCGCCTTTGTGCTGGATAATCCGCTTCGGCTAGCTGCGCTTGCTTCACTATGCGCATTAATTGACCAGACATTACCTGAACGGGTGCCGCATGAACAGCTATATACCGCCACGCTGGCATTGCTGGACGTAATACGGCTAAGCGAAGCAGATACAGACTGGCTACCATATTATGTAAGATGGGAGATGGCGCTGCTTTCACAGCTTGGCTTCGGGCTAGCCCTTGATAAATGTGCTGTGACAGGCGAGACAGACTCTCTGGTATTTGTCAGCCCCCGTTCTGGTCATGCTGTCACGCGACAGGGGGCAGGTAAATTTGCCTCACGCATGCTGGCGTTGCCGTCTTTTTTGGTGGATGGTGGTGCTGGCAATATGCTGGAACATGATAACAGCCAGAGTGAGATTCAGCCTGAACATCCCTTTTCAGAGGGGCTAGCCCTCACAGGTCATTTTCTGGCCAGCCGTATTTTCTCGCCAATTGACAAGCCGCTTCCGCCTGCACGCCTCCGATTGTCAGATTTAGTGTCAAAACACTATAATGACACATGATGTTGTGTTATCACCATCTGAATTATATGATGAAGCTGTATAAACCACGTCAAGGAGCAGAAGATGGCTGATGATCTCATTGAGCCAGAAGGCATAAGCAAAACCGCATTTTCAAATGCGCTGTCTGAACGCTATCTTGCCTATGCCATGTCAACCATCACTTCGCGCTCATTGCCTGATGTGCGTGACGGGTTGAAACCTGTTCATAGACGGCTGTTATTTGCGATGCGCCAGCTGAAACTTGACCCTCAGCAGGGCTATAAGAAATCTGCCCGTGTGGTCGGTGATGTGATGGGTAAGTTTCATCCGCATGGCGATGCAGCAATTTATGATGCGATGGTGCGTCTTGCCCAGTCATTTGCAATGCGCTATCCGCTTGTTGACGGACAGGGGAATTTCGGCAATATCGATGGCGATAATGCCGCTGCCATGCGCTATACCGAAGCGCGCATGACCGAACTTGCCCAGCTTCTGCTTGATGGTATTGATGAAGATGCGATTGATTTTCGCCCTACTTATGACGGCGAATCTGACGAGCCTGTATTATTGCCGGCCGGCTTTCCGAACCTGCTTGCAAATGGTGCTCAAGGTATCGCTGTTGGCATGGCCACTTCAATTCCGCCACATAATATTCTAGAGCTGATCTCTGCCTCACTGCATCTGATTAAACACCCTTTGGC
>WTJO01000035.1:10416-16374 GCA_011524805.1 Alphaproteobacteria bacterium | reverse complement strand
GATCTGTTGCCATGCCTGTTGTGGTATAGCGTTTGACATGTTCAACCGAATGATAGCCCTCACGCACAGCCAGTTCCAGATCAGATGCCGTCACATCATTCTGAAAATCAATAAAGGCCTTTGCGCCCTGGCCTGCCCCCTTACCATTTGGCATCCGCCATAGGGGGTGGATGATGGCTGTAGTCTTCAGCGTGTCTGCCACAGGGATAGCGTTTTGTGCGGGCGTGCCACCATTTGCCTTTACCGCTTTATCTGCTGCCATCACGCCTTCTTTAATGGCTCTGTTCATCTCAAAACTGCCATTACAGGCACCAGCCGAAATTTCGGCTTCATGCGATTTGTCAGGGCGGAAACAGGCTGTGCGTTCATCCCATTTCAGCGTGCCTCTGGCCTGTGAATGCAGATGCACCACAGGTGCCAGCCCGCCAGACATCAGTACAGTATCGCAGTCAATATGCTCAATTGTGCCGACCAGCCTTTTGCCTTCTGGGCACATAGGCGCGATTTCAACACGTGCTACCCTGAAAATTCCCTCTGCTTTCACAAGGCTATAACCTGATTTTACGGTGATGCCATGTGCTTCTGCCTGTGCGCGCAGGCTAGCTTTGATCTGGTGTCTGACATCAATGATGGAATGCACAAGACATCCTGCAGCCTGCATATCAAAAGCAGTAAGATAGGCATCATCATTATTTGCGACCAGCACCGCGCGCCTGCCTACCAGCACACCATAACGCTTCAGATAGGTCTGCGCCGCAGATGCCAGCATCACACCCGGCAAATCATTGCCTCCGAAAATAAGCGGCCGCTCAAACGCACCAGTTGCCAGAATAACCTGCTGTGCGCGGACTTTCCATAACCTCTGGCGGGGCAGGTGAGAGGGTGATGTTGCAATATGGTCTGTCACCCGCTCACACAGGCTTAGAAAATTATGATCGCCATATCCGAACAGGGTTGTTCTATTTAGCAAGCTCACATTGTCATAGGCTGATAGCGTGGCGATGGTCTTGGCAATCCAGTCTGTGCTGTTGATACCGTCAATAGAGGTATAATCGGTGCTTAGCAACCAGCCGCCCCAGTCAGCTGTATCTTCAACCAGCAAAATACGCTGTCCAGACGGTGCCGCCTGTAAGGCGGCGACCAGCCCTGAGATGCCGCCACCGGCAATAACAATATCAAAATGCGCATGCCGCTTTTCATATCTATCCGGGTCAACTGGCTCGTCAGCAACCTTGCCCAGCCCTGCGGCATGGCGGATAACATGTTCATATTTCATCCAGAAAGAAGCAGGCCACATAAAGGTCTTGTAATAAAAACCAGCAGGGAAAAAGCGTGAGAACAGCGAATTTATCGCGCCAAGATCAAATTTCAGACTTGGGAAGCGGTTTTGTGATTCAGCCACCAGCCCGTCAAATAATTCGACCTGAGATGCTTTTAGATTTGGCTCTGCGCGGGCGCCACGACCAACTCTGACAAGGGCATTTGGCTCTTCTGCACCTGCTGCCATAATGCCGCGCGGCCGATGATATTTGAATGACCTGCCCACCAGATGGACATTATTGGCCAGTAACGCAGATGCCAGCGTATCGCCTTCATATCCGGTATAGATACGGCCGTCAAAGCTGAAGCTGACCGGCTTTGAAAGATTGGCCGAGCGGGCATTTTCTATGCGCATCTGAGACATTATCTATTTCCTTTGCCCGGTTTTGCAGCAGCTTCTGCGGCTGTTTTGCGCCGCCAGCTCTGCTGATAGGCAGCTTTGCCGGCCTTGCTTTTCGGTGTTGCACCCATTGCGTAGGTTTCAATTATCTCGTGGCTATAGGTGTCGCGGACAATATTGAACCATCTGCGGCATCCGGATTGATGGCGCCAGCGCTCCAGAAACACGCCTTTTGGATTGTCACGCAAAAACAGATACTCGCCGAACTCGCTGTCGGAAATCTGATGTTCGGCAAGCGGACGCATAATATGAGCCTCGCCGCCACAGCTAAATTCCTCTTCATCTCTTAATCCGCAATATGGGCACGTCAGATGCAGCATGTGATATTCCCTGTCATTACTTCTGGCCTGTTGTCTTGTGATCAGTCATTAATGGGCGACACCTGCGGCGCCATGCTCGTCAATCAGAAGGCCTGTCTCGAACCTGCTTAGCGCGTAAGGTGCAGCGATAGCATTTGGTCTGTCCTGTGCTATCAGATCGGCAAACACATGCCCTGAACCCGGTGTTGCCTTAAATCCGCCTGTACCCCAGCCGCAATTAAAATACAGCCCGTCAATATCTGTTTTCGAGATAATTGGTGATGCATCAGGACAGGTATCTACAATCCCGCCCCAATGCCGCAACATCCTGAGGCGTGAGAGAAACGGAAACAACTCAACTGCGGCCGCGATCATATGCTCTGGCACAGGGAACGAGCCACGCTGTGCGTATGAGTTATATTTATCCACGCCCGCACCAAGCACCATCTCGCCCTTGTCAGACTGGCTGATATACATATGCACGGCATTTGACATAATCACTGTATCCAGCACAGGTTTTATTGGCTCTGATACCAGCGCCTGCAGAGGTCGGCTGGCAATTGGCAGATGAATACCGGCCATCTCGGCAAGCAAAGAGGAATGGCCAGCAACAACGCAGCCAACCTTGCGGGTCTTGATAAATCCTTTCGTTGTTTGAATGCCAGTAATGCGTCTGCCAGAGCGTTTCAGGCCTGTAACTTCGCAATTCTGGATAATATCGACCCCCATATCATCTGCAGCGCGCGCATATCCCCACGCTACGGCATCATGCCGTGCAGTACCGCCACGCTGTTGCAGAAATCCCCCCATCACAGGATAGCGGATAGACTGATCCATATTGATACAGGGTACAAATTTGGCAATCTCGTCAGGGCCCAGCACTTCAGAGTCGATGCCGTTCAGCCTGATAGCATGCACACGTCTGGACATTTCTTTCAATTCATGCTCGCTATGGGCGATGGTCAGAACACCGCGCTGGCTGAACATGATATTAAAATTCAGATCCTGCGCCAGCCCTTCCCATAATTTTAGCGCATGTTCGTAAATCGCAGCAGATTCATCCCACAGATAATTTGATCTGATGATGGTTGTGTTACGGCCAGTATTGCCGCCACCCAGCCAGCCTTTTTCAATCACCGCAATATTGGTCATATTATGGACAGATGCCAGATAATAGGCAGTTGCCAGCCCATGCCCGCCACCGCCAATAATCACCGCATCATATTCCGGCTTTGGTTCGGCATGACGCCATGCCTGTTGCCAGTTCTGATGATAGCTAGAGGCATTCTTTGCCAGCGAAAACACCGAGTAGCGTTTCTGCTTGCCAGTTACTGCTTTTATCCCTCTGTCGATTGACGCGCCGGCCATTTTTCATCGTTCCTTTTTATATTCACTGCAATCCGCGCTGACGGCCGGATTTTTCAGTCTGTGCCAACCATAGCCCATATTGTTTCAAAGGTCTAAATCAACCTTGACGACAATGATGCAGATCGTGAAAAAAACCTGTCCAGATGACGACTTCAGCTTAACTCTGTTCGACATATACCGGCCAAATTTTTCCCTGTGAAATAGCATGGCTATTGTTTTTTTCCTGAAAAATGCCATTTCAGACAGGATCACCTCTATTAACACAGCGCATGATGACGTACTGTATTCACATATCAGGTCACGTATCAGGTCATATAAATAGGAACAGCAGGAGCTGAATCCATGCCGATTATCAATCGAGTTGCAGATTTTCATGAAGAGATGACAAGCTGGCGGCGTGCCCTTCATGCCCACCCCGAACTAGGCTATGAAGAACATTGGACATCAGACTTCATCGCAGAAAAGCTGGAAGGATTTGGTATTGAGGTAACGCGCGGACTAGGCGGCACAGGGGTTGTTGGCAGATTACAGGGCAGGCAGAACAGCTCAGGAAAAAAAATTGGATTGCGGGCAGATATGGATGCGTTGCCGATGCCCGAGCTGAATGAATTTGACCATAAATCTGGCGAAGATGGCAAAATGCATGCATGCGGACATGATGGCCATATGACCATGCTGTTGGGCGCGGCACGCTATCTGGCAGAAACACGTCAGTTTGACGGCGAAGTATTTTTTATCTTCCAGCCTGCCGAAGAAGGCGGGGCAGGCGGCAAGGCCATGATTGATGACGGGCTGTTTGAGTTATGTGATGCCAGTTCTGTGTGGGGTATGCATAACTGGCCGGGGCTTGCCGCAGGTGAATTTGCGATTTCCGAAGGGCCATGTATGGCCAGTGCAGATCATTTCACCATTACGCTTGAGGGTAGAGGCAGCCATGCCGCGATGCCGCATCAGGCCTCAGACCCTGTGCTGGCAAGCTGTCAGCTTGTTCAGGCATTGCAGATGATTGTCTCACGCCGCTCAAACCCTGTTGATCCGGCAGTTGTGTCTGTCACCATGATCAATGGCGGAAGCGCCTTTAATGTAATTCCTGATTCTGTTTCGCTATCAGGCACGGCGCGGGCGATGAACTCTGCCTCCCGTCAGCAGATTCATGATGAGATTGAAACCATTACAAACAATACTGCCTCTGCACATGGATGCCATGCAAAGATTGAATTATTTGCCGGCTATCCGCCCACCGTTAATCATAAACAGGAAGCCAACAGAGCCTCTGCCATTGCCGCCGATATTGTAGGGGCTGGCAAGGTGCATATGAATTTGCCACCATCCATGGCCGCAGAAGATTTTGCCTATATGCTAGAAGCGCGCCCCGGGGCATATATCTGGCTGGGGGCAGGCGAAGCACAGCCTGGCAAGATGCTGCATAATTCACATTATGATTTTAATGACGAAATTCTGCCGGTAGGTACCAGCTACTGGGTAAAGCTGGTCGAATCAGAAATGCAGCTTTGATGGCAAAACAGACATCTGATTCTTCGAAACGGCTAACATTCTGGGCAGTGCTGTTCGGGCTGGCAAGTCTGGCCGTGATCAGCATCGCATCGCTATTTGTCTGGCATAAGATGGGGCATGTTGCACTTGGTCTGCATGGCTGGCTAGCATTGATTGCAGGGGCTGTAGGCTCGGTTTTGCTAGGGGGCGGGCTGATGGCACTAAGTTTTTATTCTGCCCGTTCAGGTCATGATGACGCTGCCCATCATGATGATGACCATCAAGATTGACAGCTATAATATTCCGCGTCATCAAGCTCAAGATATAACAGCCTATTGACTCTGATAACATATTGCTTCTAAATTAGAACAAAACAAGAACAAACAAAGCAGAAAATAGGCAGGGCATAGCGTGCAGGTCAGGCTTGCATAGTGGTAACGATACAGATGACATTAGACAGGATGAAACATACAAAGTGTCAGGATAATAGCGCACGTCAAAATCTATTTTCATCTTTGAGACAGCATGTCAGCCATCTTGAAATGGCGGATAATACAGCACAGCTTAGCTGTGATCTGCCTGATCTGGATGCTGCACTTTCAGGGGGGGTGCGGGCTGGCTATCCTCATCTGGTATGTGGTCATCTCCATGACGGGGCGGCGACAGGCTTTGTGCTGGCTTTGCTTGACAAGATGATCATGCAGAATCCTGATGCTGTATTTATCTGGTGTGCCGCGCCCTATGCTGGATTGCAGGGCCAGCTATCTGCCAGCGGCATTGCCGCCCATGGTATATCACCAGCTCATTTTATTTTTATAGACGAGCAGCACCCGATGCAGTTAATGGCTGCTTTTGAGCAGGCATTACAGACAAAATCTGTCACTGCCGTAATAGCTGAATATGGCGTTATGCATCAGAGGCCTGATTTATGGCAACGCTGGATAAGACGGTTCAGACGTGCCGCCCGTACAAGCGGCGCTTTTGGGCTGTTGCTGGGCGCAGATGCGCCTGCGGCAGGTCTTGAAACAAAATGGCATATTACCTCTTCTTGCTATCAGCAGGCACCAGAATCATCAC
>WTJO01000035.1:0-10316 GCA_011524805.1 Alphaproteobacteria bacterium | reverse complement strand
CACCAGAATCATCACAATGGGATGAATGGCCCGGCTTGTGGGATGTAGAGCTGGTATCGGCGCGTGGGGGCAGGCCCTATCGTAATATGCTTGTCTGGGACAGAATTAGCCGTAGATTCCGTCATCTGCCTGCCCAGCATCAAAACTCTGCTCCTGCCCGTCATATATATCAGTCTGTGGCTAGTCCGGCATTATCTGCCCAGCCTGTATCAGCCTGACAGGTAAGAGGAGCGGGTATGTCTGTTCACATCCGAAATGCCTCTGGAATTTGGGCGCACAGGACAGGTCGTTCTGAATATATCTATTTGCATTTTCCCTATCTGCCGATAACGCGTCTGGCACGCCAGCACCAGCTAGATGCTTCTGCGCCTATCTGTCTGTACCAGCCTGAAAAGGGGGTAGACAGGCTGGTATATCTATCTGAAGCGGCGCACCAGCAGGGGCTGTCAGTGGGGCTATCTGTGCCAGATGCGCGTGCCAGACTGCCTGACGCATTATTTTATCCTGCCGATCATGTTGCAGATGCCAGAATACTGGTCAGGCTTGCCCGCTGGGCATGGCGCTATAGCCCGCGTACCGGCATTGATAAAACAGCTCTGGGCATCTGGATCGACATGACAGGTGCAAGCCACCTTGTGGGAGGCTGTATGGCTGGTCTGCAGCAGATGATGACAATATTGTCACAGGCAGGTCTGAGAGTGATGGCCGCTGCCAGCCCTTGCTATGCAGCATCGTGGGCGCTTGCCCATTATCATCCTGATGCAGTCCGGGGGGTAGGATGTTTTGGGCTTGCTTCGCAACGCGCCCGAATAGTTGATATATTGCCTGTCACAGCCCTGCGCCTTGAGGCAGACTGCATTGACGGGCTGGTACGTTCCGGCTTGCGCACCATAGGGGCGTTACGCGCGATCAGACCTGCCGATCTGGCGATGCGGTTCGGAGATAGCCTGACCTTGCGCCTTGAACAGCTAAATGATGACAGATCAGAACAGCTGGTGGCGTTGCGTGCTGACCAGCCTATGTTGGTGACGCGGCACTGGCCAGAACCTATATCTGGCGAGGCGCCGGTTGCGCGCATGGTTGACTGGCTGATAGACGAGATGGCCAGTCTGTTAATGACACAGGAACAGCAGGCACGCCAGTTTGAGCTTGGCTGGCAATATGCAGATGGCAATACAGCCCATATGCAGTTCCGCCTGTCGCGTGCCAGCAATGACAGGCTGATTATGCACCGGCTATGCGCTGATGCGGCTAGCAGAATAGATGCCAAATTCGGGATTGATTATAGCTGGATGCGCGCATCTGGTCTGGTTGATTACAGGCCTGTTACAGCGCTGTTAGGTACTGACCGGACAGGGCTGGCCGAAATAGAGTTGGATCATATGATAGATGTGCTTGCCGCCAGACTGGGGCCTGAAAAAGTCAGGCGGGCTATCCCGCGCAATAGCTGGCATATCGAACAGTCAGAAAAACGGGTAGCGGTTACAGATGCAGAAGACCGCCATCATGACTGGCAGATAGATATGCCAGCCGCATTATCTGCGCCCCGTCCGGTGCGTCTGCTGAATATCGCCGAGCCGATAACCACCATATCTGTATTACCTGATCATCCGCCCCAGAAGCTGATCTGGCGCAAAAAACACTGGAAGGTCACACAGGCAAGCGGCCCTGAACGTATAGGCCCTGCATGGTGGCAGGCTGGTCTGAAAGATACCAGATCGCGCGATTATTACCGCCTGCAATTATCACAAGGCCCCCGTATCTGGGTGTTTCGTGAGGGTCTGGCAGAGCGTGGCGACAAGATAGGCTGGTATATGCAGGGGTTTTTCTGCTGATGGCAGCTATGATGGACAAGATGCCGCAAACAGCCCTTGGCTGTATGACAAATTTCAGCTTTTTGCGCGGTGCCTCTCATCCTGCCGAGATGATTGAACAGGCAGCATCGCTAGGCTGGCAGGCTGTCGGCATTTCCGATATGATGAGCTGTGCCGGGCTGGTAAGAGCGCATATGGCGGCAAAACAGGCAGGTATCCGGCTTATTTGCGGGGTGCATATCCGCCTGCAGGATGGCTATGATGTGATATGTTATGCCCCGACACGCGCAGCCTATGAGACTATCTGCCAGACATTGAGTGCGGCGGCCATGAAACAGCCGCATAAAGCATCTGTTCTGCCTGTAATGCATAAGGGCGAGCTTGCCCGCCTGTCATCTGATACGATTGTGATTATTCTGCCTGACAGCTCGCCTGATGACAGCTTTGCCGCGCATCTGGGGCAGATGAATGCAATTATTTCTGCCAGACTTTATGTAGGTGCCTATCAGCTGCGTGATGGCTGTGATGGCCAGCGGCTTGCCCGTATTGCAAAATATGCCGAAGCAGAACAGCTTGGCATGGTGGCATTGGCACATGCGCTATATCACGTACCGCGCCGCCGGCCAGTAGCAGATATACTAAGCTGTATCCGCCATAAAACAACGCTGGCCGAAGCAGGCTATCTGTTGTCACGCAATGCCGAACGTCATATTCTGACACCACAGGAAATGCTCAGGCGCTGGCAGGGATATGAGCAGGCAGTCTATCTGGCAGACAGGCTGTCCCATCAATGCCAATTCAGCCTTGACGAGCTGAGTTTTGAATATCCCGAAAGCATCACCAGCCAGAACAGAACACCCATGCAGGAACTGGCCTTTCAGGTAAGACAGGGTAGCCGGAAACGCTATCCAGATGGCGTGCCTGACAAGGTGGTGGCCTATCTTGCAAAAGAAATGGCACTGATTGAAAAGCTGGATTATGCACCTTTTTTCCTGACTGTATTTGATATTGTACGCTTTGCGCGCTCACGCAATATTCTGTGTCAGGGGCGCGGGTCGGCAGCAAATTCGGCAGTCTGTTACTGTCTGTTTATTACGGCAGTTGATCCAGAACGTTCGGCACCTCTGCTAGAACGCTTTATTAGCGAGACTAGAAATGAACCACCCGATATTGATGTTGATTTTGAACATCACAGGCGGGAAGAAATTATCCAGTATATCTATCATCAATATGGCCGGCATCGCGCCGGTCTGGCAGCGGCGGTCATTACCTATCGCGGACGTAGCGCGTTGGTAGAAATTGCCAAGGCGTTCGGGCTTAGCCGTGATGTACAAAAAGCCCTGTCTGCTCAGGTATGGGGGCGCGAAAAAGGTACTTTTGATACCGAAGCCATTATTGCCGCAGGGCTTGATCCCGAAGATAGGGCCTTGCGCCATATCACCTCACTGGCAGCTGAAATACAGGGTTTTCCACGTCATCTGTCACAGCATGTTGGCGGCTTTGTAATTGTGCGTGACAGCCTTGATAAATTATGTGTGATACGTCCGGCGGCAATGCAAGCACGCAGTATTATCGAATGGGACAAAGATGATCTGGATGCGCTTGGCCTGCTGAAAGTTGATGTACTGGCACTTGGTATGCTGAGCTGTATTCAGGGCGCGTTTCATTTGCTGGCTACCTATTATCAGCGCAATCTTAGTCTGGCCACCATCCCGCCTGAGGATAATGCCACATATGACATGCTGTGCAGGGGTGATTCCATTGGCGTATTTCAGGTTGAGTCACGCGCCCAGATGGCGATGCTGCCGCGTCTTCAGCCGCGCTGTTTTCATGATCTGATTGTGCAGGTTGCAATTGTGCGGCCTGGCCCTATTCAGGGTGACATGGTTCATCCCTATTTGCGGCGGCGCGCAGGTCGTGAACAGGTTGAGTATCCGTCAGTAGAATTACGTGATGTGCTTGAACGTACCCTTGGAGTACCGCTATTTCAGGAACAGGCCATGAAAATTGCCATTGTGGGGGCAGGCTTTACAGGGGCAGAAGCAGACCAGCTTAGGCGGGCAATGGCCACCTTTAAGAAGAATGGCGATATTCACCGTTTCTATCATAAAATGGTCGAAGGCATGATAGAGCGCGGCTATGATCCTGAATTTGCCAGACGCTGTTTTAAGCAGATAGAAGGGTTTGGCACCTATGGTTTTCCTGAATCCCATGCCGCCAGCTTTGCCCTGCTTGTCTATGTATCTGCGTGGCTAAAATGTCATTATCCTGAAATATTTTGCTGCGCATTGCTAAATGCCCAGCCTATGGGATTCTACCGGCCGGCACAGCTTGTTGCTGATGCGCGTAGCCACGGGGTTGAGGTACGGCCTGTTGATGTGAATTATTCTGAATGGGACTCCACCCTTGAGCCTACCAGCCATTCACGCCATGCGCTACGGCTTGGCCTCAGGCTTGTCAAAGGGCTGGCGAAAGATGAAGCTGGCAGGCTAGCCGCCGCCCGTCTGTCGGCATATCAGACAGTCCAGTCACTAATCACTATCGCGGATATATCTGTTCAGGCATTACAGGCACTGGCCGCCGCAGATGCCTTTATCAGCCTTGGCCTTGATGCACGTCAGGCAGGCTGGCAGATAAAAAAGCTGGCACGCCAGCGTCATCACCAACTACCATTATTTGCTGATATATCTGCACCAGATAATGATACCAGCCAGCACCAGTTACCCACAGCAGAGATTGGCGAGAAGCTGTCACAGGATTATCATGCCACCGGCCTGTCCTTAAAAGCGCATCCTGTTGATGTGCTTGCCGGCGCACTAAGACAGGCTGGCTGGCTGCCCTGTTCCGAGATAGCACATTATAAAGATGGACGGCGATTACGGCTTGCAGGGCTGGTGACCATGCGCCAGCGCCCGGGCACAGCCAAGGGCACAGTCTTTGTAACCATTGAAGATGGGCAGGGTTCGGTCAATGTAATTGTCTGGCACCATCTGACATTATCGCATCGTTCTGCATTGTTGGGTACGCATTTGATGGGCATTGTTGGCAGGGTTCAGCGTGAGGGGGCAATTACCCATTTTATCGCTGAAACGCTGGTAAATTGTGATCAGTATCTGGAAAAGCTACAGCCAGATACAGGCGTGGCAATTACGCCTAAAAGCCGTGATTTTCATTAATAATTTTCGCTGATAACAGAGCGGGGTCACCATCAGCTAGATATTATGGGCTAATATTATGAATTGGCAGTACTATCTGCTGGTATGGCAATACAGGCTTTGACAGACACAAATAGCGCAGCACAGGCTTCGCGTGCCTGATCTTCATCAAGCTGTTCAAACCGAACGCGCCATAATGCCAGCCCACCCTTCTCGGAGATGCTGAGTTTTGCCGCTTTTCTGCCCAGAATCTCGGGCGCAAGTCTACGTGCCTTAATCGCGGCCTTATGGGCGGAGACGCGGCGGGTATAGCTACCTACCTGAATAACCCACTGAGTCGGTTGTTTCTTTGTGGTGGTAAGCGGAGCAGAAGGCGGCGTTGGCGCCTTGGCGGTAAGCCGCAATTTCGGTACAGCTGGCCGCGGCGCCGGCAAAGATGGCAGCGGTGCCGATCTGACATGAATAGGTTTCATCTTGGAAAACTGTTTGTTCAGAAGGCTCATCATATGCATATCGCGGCTTTTGCCTGTGCGCCCGCCAAACACAACTCCGATCAATCGCACGCCATTACGTTCGGTTGCGGCCACCAGATTAAATCCAGAGGCATTTGTAAAGCCTGTTTTAATGCCGTCAGTGCCTGAAAACTGGCTTAGCAGGCTGTTATGGTTTTTGAATTTCAGACCATTCCAGCTAAAGCTGGTGCGCGAGAAAAAATGATAAAATTGCGGAAAATCACGTCTGATGGCACGCCCCAGCTTTGCCATATCCCGAGCGGTGCTTTTTTGCGCCCTATTTGGCAGGCCAGACGCATTTTTGAAGGTGGTTCTGCTCATCCCCAGCGCATGGGCCTTACGGGTCATCTGTTTGGCAAATGCGCGCTCTGTACCGCCTAGATGCTCTGATACAACTGTCGCCACATCATTGGCAGATTTTGTTACCAGCGCCAAAATTGCATCCTGAACAGATATGGTGCTGCCCACACGCAAAAATAATTTTGACGGTGAACGGCTGGCCGCCACCTTGCTGACCTTCATCTTTGTGGTCATGCTGACCTGTTTTTGCTCAAGCGCTTCAAACAGCAGATACAGGGTCATAATTTTGGTTAGCGAGGCAGGATAAAGCTGTTTATCTGCATTACGCGAATAAATCACCTTGCCTGAGGATTCTTCCATGATAAGCGCGGCATATTTCGCATTGGCATGGGCTGACATAGACATGGGCACAAGCATCAATGCAAACAATAGCGGAAGACAGAACCGCTGAAACAACATGGCTGGCAGGATGCGTTCTTGTCTGGACAGATATAGCATTAAGTATGTGTCATCTCGCTGGTCTGGTTTGTCCTATTCTAGCGTCTTCTGCACTCAGGGCAAGAATTGAGATGCATTTTGTCCTGCTAGAATTGTTGTGTGACTAGTTTTCCGCTTCACCAGATAAAAAATTATTTGTAACATACTGTTCATATGAAAATTTAGTGCCAATATTATAGGTAGATAGATTTTAGACGAGCCACATATATTTCTCAGTAATTGCTTATGACAGATAAACGACAAAATTCAGATAACGGTGATAATGGTGTTTTGCTGGAAACCCGCCAGAAAACAAAAAAACCATCATTATATCGTGTGCTTATGCTGAATGATGATTACACGCCGATGGAGTTTGTTGTGCTGGTACTACAGCGGTTTTTTGGTCATAATCATGAAATGGCACAGCAGATTATGCTTCATGTGCATCAGCGTGGTGTCGGTGTATGCGGAGTGTATAGTTATGAGGTGGCAGAAACAAAGGCTGCGCAGGTAATGGATTTTGCCCGCCAGAACGAACATCCGCTTCAATTGCAGTTGGAAAAGGAATAGGTGCAATGCTAAGTCAGGAACTTGAAGATACCCTCAGACGTGCGCTTGCCCTTGCCGGTGAGCATGCGCATGAATTTGCGACACTTGAGCATCTGTTGCTGGCCATGCTGGATGATAATGACGCGCTGGCCGTTCTGGTAGGCTGTAATGTTGATGTGGAAGAGCTGAAAGATATGCTGAATGCGCATATCGAAGAAGAGCTTAGCTCGATTGTCAGCACCGCAGAAGAGTTGGAGGTTCAACCCACCTCCGGTTTTCAGCGTGTTGTGCAACGTGCGATTATTCACACCCAGTCATCTGAAAAAGGCTCTGCAACAGGCGCGAATGTACTGGTGGCAATGTTCTCTGAGCGTGAAAGCCACGCTGTCTGGTTCCTGAAAAGCCTGAATATGACACGGCTGGATGCGGTAACCTATATCAGCCATGGTTCAGGCCAGCCTGTGCGTGGCGCAGATGGCGAGCAGGATGCCGAGGCAGAGCAGGGCGAAAATGCATTGCTGAAATTCGCTGTTGATTTGAACAAAAAGGCAGGGGAAGGCAAAATTGATCCGCTTATCGGACGCAGTGCAGAGCTGGATAGAACCATTCAGGTATTATGCCGCCGCACAAAGAACAATCCGCTTCTGGTTGGTGATCCCGGCGTTGGCAAGACAGCCATTGCTGAGGGTCTGGCCTTGCGTATTGTCTCAAAACAGGTGCCGGCAGTGCTGGAAGATGCTGTTATCTATGCGCTTGATATGGGTCAGCTACTTGCCGGTACCCGCTATCGTGGCGATTTTGAAGAGCGCCTTAAAGGGGTGATGAAACAGGTTGAACAGGATGAGCGCGCTATTTTGTTTATTGACGAGATTCACACAATTATCGGCGCAGGGGCAACCTCTGGTGGGGCTATGGATGCATCGAACCTGTTAAAGCCGGCACTTCAGTCAGGTGACCTGAAATGTATTGGCTCAACTACCTATAAGGAATTTAGATCTTTTTTTGAGAAAGATCGTGCCCTGGCCAGACGGTTTCAGAAAATTGATATTACCGAGCCGTCAGTGCCTGATGCGATTAAAATATTGCAGGGTCTGAAGCCAAAATATGAAGATCATCATAAAGTGCGCTTTACGGCAGCAGCATTAAAGACAGCTGTTGAAATGTCGGCACGCTACATAAATGACCGTAAACTGCCTGATAAGGCGATTGATGTGATTGACGAAGCAGCGGCTGCCCAAAATCTTCTGCCAGCCTCACGAAGAAAACAGGTTATTGGCCAGAAGGAAGTTGAAAATACTATCGCTACAATGGCGCGTATCCCCTCAAAACATGTTAGCCGTGACGATAAGACAGTATTGCAAAATCTGGAGACAGATCTCAGGCGCATGGTATTTGGTCAGGACAGGGCGCTATCTGCGCTCGCCTCGGCTATCAAGCTGTCACGCGCAGGGCTCAGAGAGCCGGAAAAGCCGGTAGGTAATTATCTGTTCTCGGGCCCTACCGGTGTTGGCAAGACAGAAGCAGCACGTCAGCTGGCTGAAACTATGGGTGTGAAGCTGATCCGCTTTGATATGTCAGAATATATGGAACGCCATACTGTTAGCAGACTGATCGGCGCCCCTCCGGGCTATGTTGGGTTTGATCAGGGCGGATTGCTGACAGATGCGATTGACCAGACACCACATGCGGTGCTGTTGCTGGATGAGATTGAAAAGGCACATCCTGATTTGTTCAATATTCTGCTTCAGGTGATGGATCATGGCAAGCTGACAGACTCAAATGGCAAATCTGTCGATTTCAGAAATGTTGTGCTTATCATGACCACAAATGCCGGTGCCTCGGAAATGTCAAAACAGCAGATAGGTTTCGGGCGTGGTCTGAAATCTGATGCAGATAGCGAGGCGATTGAACGCGCCTTCACGCCTGAATTCAGAAACAGGCTGGATGCTGTTATTCCGTTTGAATCTCTGGCTGTCGAGACAGTCCGCAAGGTGGTTGATAAATTCATGATGCAGCTGGAAGCCCAGCTTACAGACAGGCAGGTAGAGCTTGAGCTGACCGATGAGGCCTGTGACTGGCTGGCAGAACGAGGATATGATGCCAGTAATGGCGCGCGTCCGCTTGCCCGGGTGGTACAGGAACATATCAAAAAGCCACTGGCAGATGAAATGCTGTTTGGCAAGCTGTCACAGGGTGGTCTGGTGATGATTTCGGTGAAAGACAAGGCGCTGAAATTGCAATTCAAGCCACATAAGGACAAGCAGAAAAAATCTGTAACAGCCTGACGTTGCAGCCTATCCTATCCGGACTGGCGATAGGGGCTGGCCGCGCCTATCGCTTCTGCTTCATGTATTATTTGTGCATTTTCCTGCCGTAAAAAGCGCTGTACTGCCTCGCTCATGCCCTGATGGGAAAGCATATGGGCTGAATAGGTATAGCAAGGTATATAGCCGCGCTGGACTTTGTGGAATCCCTGTGCGCCTGCCTCTACCTTGTCTAGCCCATGCGAGATGGCAAACTCAATTGCCTGATAGTAACAGGTCTCAAAATGCAGATTGGGAATATCAACCGAACATCCCCAGTTGCGCCCATATAAGGTATCATTACCGATAAAATTCAGCGCGGCGGCAATTTGCCGGCCTTCCTGATATCCAAAAACCAGCAAAATTCTGTCTGCCATCATCTTGCCGATCTGGTGAAAAAAATCTTCCGTAAGATAGGCACCACCCCATTTGCGTTCAATGGTAGATAGATAGAACTGATAAAAGCTGTCCCAGTGAGCAGGGGTGATAGCTTCTGCGGTAAGCTGTTGAAACTCGATGCCCCTGTCAGACAGGCTTTGGCGTTCTTTGCGTATATTTTTGCGTTTGCGTGATGATAGCTGGTCTAGAAAACTGTCAAAATTCTGGTAATTCTGGTTATGCCAGTGAAATTGCAGCCCTTTTCTGATAAGCCAGCCGCGCTCTTCAAGCCGGTGCCTATCTTGCGGGGTAATAAAATTCAGATGCGCAGATGAAAGGTTATTCTGCATCAACAGCGTCTCGATGGCGCCAAGAATTTGCGTGGCCAGCCTGTCATCTTCTCCTTTTACCAGCAGGCGTGGTCCGGGCACAGGCGTAAATGGCACAGCCCCCAGCAATTTGGGATAATATGTTCCGCCTGCCCGTTCAAACGCATTTGCCCAGCCATGGTCAAATACATATTCGCCGTAAGAGTGATATTTAAGATAATGTGGCAGACCGCCTACCAGCGTGCCATCCCTGTCTTTTGCCAGTATATAAAGCGGATCCCAGCCAGAATCGCCACCAACAGACCCACTTTTCTCAAGGGCATATAGGAATTCATAGCTTGTAAACGGATGTTTCTGGCTATTCAGAGCGTTCCATGCTGTGGCAGGCACGTCTGCCAGCGTCTGGCATGTTTCGATGACAATCTGTTCAGGCTGGCTGTTTTCGCTCATGATAATTTATATGGCGCAGAATACACAGATGACAATATCTGGTACAGCT
>WTJO01000027.1 GCA_011524805.1 Alphaproteobacteria bacterium | reverse complement strand
AAGCTGGCTGGCTTGCGGGTTTTTTGCAGGCAGACGCACATCAAAATTAGATGTCACCTGCTCTGAAAATTGATGACAGAACGAGTCATTTACCAGATCATAGCGGCTGGCCTGTCTAATATGATGGGTTGTTAGCAGGGCATTTTCCGACAGGCTGAACTCGCCGATCGCAGCATGGCCATTGCGCTCTTCTGGCACAAACCCGACCCCTGCCTTGCGGCGCTCTGCAGGCCCTGCTCTGCCAAGCTCAATATCTTGCTGATCATCACGATGAAGCATGATAGACATGTCGGCGTTTCTATCTGTCCATTCGCCTGTAAGGGCATCCATCAATTCTGTCTGACCATTACCTGCGATACCGGCAATACCCAGAATTTCGCCCTGATTGACAATCATGTCTATCTGTTTGAGAGCAACATTAAAGGGCCCTTCGGCAGGGCGGCTCAGAGAGGTTATACTAAGACGCGGCAGGCTCTGTTTCGGCGCAGACTGGCGTTTGATATGGGCAACCTCATCTCCGACCATCAGCGCAGCAAGCTCGCCAGCGCTCTGTTTTTTGCTATCTACATCAGCTACTTTGCGGCCACCCCGTAAAATCACCGCACGCTTGGTTAGCCGCTTCACCTCGTCAAGTTTGTGAGAGATAAACAGCACCGCACAGCCAGAACTGGCAAGCTGTTCTATCACATCAAACAGCTGGTTTGCCTCTTGTGGTGTCAGCACCGAAGTAGGCTCATCCATAATCAGCAATTTGGGGTTTTGCAGCAGACAGCGCAATATCTCTACGCGTTGCCTCTGGCTTACAGATAAATCTGCCACCAGACTATCAGGGTCAAGCGGAATCCCATAGGCGGTTGATTTCTCGATAATCAGCTCGGCCAGCCTGCTTCTGTCGTGGGCGCCTTGAAGCGCAAGCTCGATATTTTCGGCCACAGTCAGCATCTCGAACAGTGAGAAATGCTGAAACACCATGCCAATGCCCATTTCGCGCGCCTGCTGGGGGCTGGACAGGGATAATGGCTCGGACTGCCAGAAAAACCCGCCACTGTCTGGCCTTAACAGGCCATAAATCATTTTTACAAAGGTGGATTTGCCAGCCCCATTTTCGCCTAACAGCGCCAATATCTCACCGGGGCGGATTGCAAAATCAATCCCGTCATTCGCTGTAAAGTCACCGAAAGATTTACTAACCTTTCGTGCTTCCAGCAAATAACCCTGTCGAGATGTCTGTTTCATCTGCGCCATATCTCCATCATCACAGATTGACAACGCGCAAGGCATTGGTTGTGCCGGCAAGACCAAAAGGCATGCCCGATACCAGCACAATAGACTGGCCTGTTGAACCCAGCTTGCGGTCATATACCTGCTGGACAGCTTCATTGACCGCATCTTCATAGCTTGATTCTGCCTGATGACAGCTTTGTGTGCCCCATAGCACCGAAAGCTGGCGTTCAACCGCAACTGATGGCGATAGCACCAAAATTGGCCGCTTTGGGCGTTCACGTGCCAACCTGACAGCCGTATTACCTGATGCTGTAAACGCAATAATCGCACAGGCATCTATCGTTTCAGCCAGCCTGACAGCCGCTTCTGCCACCGCATGATAGACAGAGCTTTCGACATCCATGCGGGCTGGCCCGTCATGCGGATATAGCGCAATATGTTCTTCTGCGGCACTTGCTATCGCAGCCATCATGCTAACAGATTCAACCGGATACTGTCCTGCGGCTGTTTCAGCAGACAGCATCACCGCATCAGCCCCGTCAAATACTGCCCCTGCTACATCCGAAGCTTCGGCACGTGTTGGCGAAGGTGCATTTATCATGCTTTCCAGCATCTGTGTTGCCACGATTACGGGCTTGCCCACACGCCGGCATTTTGCAACCAGATTTTTCTGGATTGACGGCACAAGCGGGGCAGGCAGTTCTACGCCCAAATCGCCACGTGCCACCATCACAGCGTCAGTTGCAGAAATTATATCGTCAATTTCTTTCAGTGCCATCGGCTTTTCGATTTTGGCAATGATCTGCGCCTGCTTGCCGATAAGCGTTTTGGCTTCTATCACATCTTTTGCCCGTTGCACAAAAGACAGCGCGATGAAATCCACACCTGCTTTCAGGGCAAAGGCCAGATCATCTCTATCTTTGCTGGTAAGCGGGGTAATATCAAGCGCAGTATCTGGCAGATTAACCCCTTTTTTGCTGGAAATTCTGCCTCTATTATCTGTTCTGGCAATAAAGATTCCGTCCTTTACAGAGGTTACCGTCAGACCAAGTTTGCCATCATCCATCAAAAGCCGCGCCTTTGGCATTATCGCGGCAAAAATATCGTCATGCGGCAGGGGAATAACAGCCTGAACATCTGGATGGTCTGTCTGTGCCTGTTCCATATTTGATGGCAGAGCAAAACAGATCTCTGCCCCCTGCTCACAGTCTATCACAGAAGATACAGACCCGATCCTATATTTTGGCCCCTGCAAATCGGCAATAATGCCGACAGGCTTGCCAGTTTCAGCCTCAATGGCACGAATAGCCGCAATACGGGCTTTATGTTCATCATGTGTGCCATGGGAAAAATTCAGCCTGAACACATTTGCACCTGCAGAAGACAGGGCGGCGATTTGCGCTTCATCAGAAGATGACGGTCCCAGAGTAGCAACAATTTTTGTCGCGCGCATTTTTTCTCCTACTTTACCTAGTATGCCAACAGCCCGGAAGATATTGACTATTCCTTGAGTGTCAAGGCTGTCACAACGCCCAGAATACAGGATAGCAGAATAACAATAAACGCTATCCGGTAGTCACTGGCCAGATATAGTCTGACACCACCTTCTGACTGCCCTGACCATAGCAAATCCAGCCCTAGCCCGACAAGTGGTTGCAACACCGCACCTGATGCTACGGTCAGCGAATTTACAACCCCTGTGGCCGCACCAGCCAGGCTGGCCGGTACAACCTGTCTGACCAACCCGAAACAGGCACTCATCCCCCCGCCTGTAAACCCGACCAGACAGACCGTAATGCCGAACCAGACTAAAGGCAATGCCGGCACAGCAATAATGACCGCAATTAAAGCGGTTAGCATTGACGCATTTATCACCAGAATCAGCTTTGGCCGCCCAATTCTGGAAGATGCCCACCCCCAGAATGGTGCGCCTGCTGCCCAGCCCATCAGAAGATAGGACATCTGAAAGGCAGCATCGGGGCGTGACAGACCATAGGCCTGAACAGCATAGGGTGTTCCCCACAATGCACCAAGTGCCAGCATAGGTCCGGACATAGCAGCAGCAACAAAGGCAATTTTCCACACATCAGCACAGCCAAAGGCGGCACGTAAATCCAGTGCCAATGCCCGCCAGCCTATTTTGGAACTAGATGTTGCAGGCGTAGTCACAGGGCTGTTCCGGACAAATATATATACCAGCACAGAGAGCAATGCCCCGCCGCCTGCAAGCATATACATCGCATCCCGCCAGCCAGTCAGTTCTATTACAAAGGCAAGCGGTTTTTGTGCAAGCATGCCGCTTGTCATACCAAAAAACATCGCAAGCCCTGCCAGAAAGGCATATTGATTTTCCCTGAACCAGCTTGATGCGAGTGCTAAAGAGCCCAGAAAACCGACCGAACAGCCAATGCCAATCAAAATCCGCCCGAAATAGGCGAGCCCTACTGTTTCCGCAGTGCCAAATATCAGCGAGCCAATCGCTGCCAGCATTAATGCCAGACTAAGCAGAATCCGCGTGCCAATGATCTGGAGCATCGCCCCAAGCGGCACCTGAAGCAACACATAAGGATAGAAATAGAGCGCTGATAACACCCCCAGCACAGCACCGCCAATGGCAAAATCCGTCATCAACTCGGACACCATCACAGACGGTGCTACCCGATGGAAAAATGCATAGCCAAAGCCCAGCCCGGCCAGAACCCACATGCCCCATGCTCGCGCCCCGCCAAGCACCGGATTCTCTGGATCTTTATCTGTCATATACTGCCCATTTTTCCTGATGCCAGCGCGTGTTGGCGATGATTATCGTATCAGCTATCTGTATGATATATCTACCTGTCCCGAACAGGACTGGCTGTTATTTTGACCGTTTTAGCATCATAAATGTCTTATACGGCAAAACCTTCTGCCATACTAGCACAATACTATCTAGTCTCAGCATCCGTATGCTGTATGTGATAAAGCAGTTTTTGGCCGGCAATAATCAGGAGATACCCTATGCCGCTTAGTATGAACCGTGACGTGTTTATCACCTGTGCTGTAACTGGCTCTGGTGCGACCCAGGACAGAAGCCCGCATGTACCAAGAAGCCCGAAACAGATAGCAGATAGCGCTATTGCCGCCGCAAAGGCAGGGGCCGCCATAGTGCATTGCCATGTCAGAGACCCGGAGACTGGCACGCCAAGCCGGAAGCTGGCCTATTATCGTGAAGTAACAGACAGAATCAGGGACGCAGAGATAGATATTGTGCTGAACCTGACAGCCGGCATGGGCGGAGATATGATCTTTGGCGGCACAGAGAGCCCGTTGCCACTATCTGATGCAACAGATATGGCAGGGGCAAGCGAACGTGTTGCTCATATCGCCGAATGTCTGCCTGAGATTTGCACACTTGATTGTGGTACCATGAATTTCGCCGAAGCTGATTATGTGATGACAAATACCCCCGGCATGCTTACCGCCATGGCAGGCATGATGACAGAATTAGGCGTTAAACCCGAGATTGAAGCCTTTGATACAGGCCATCTGTGGTATGCCAAGCAGCTTGTTGCTGATGGGCATCTAGCCCCTGATGCACTTGTCCAGCTATGTATGGGCGTGCCGTGGGGTGCGCCTGATGATCTGAATACCTTTATGGCGATGGTCAATAATGTGCCCGATAGCTGGACATTCTCTGCCTTCTCGCTAGGACGCAACCAGATGGCGTATGTAGCAGCAGCTGTGCTGGCAGGTGGTAATGTGCGTGTCGGGCTGGAAGATAATTTATGGCTTGAAAAAGGTGTGCTGGCGACAAATGAAGCGCTTGTTGCACGTGCAAAAACCATTATCGAAGCAATGGGCGCGCGTGTGATTGGCGCACAGGAAGTGCGTGACAGGCTAGCTCTGGTCAAACGCCCACCGCAGAACGGATAGCTGAATTTATGAGACGACAGGCATGTATCATTGGTGGCGGCGTTATTGGCGGCGGATGGGCGGCACGCTTTCTTCTGAATGGCTGGGATGTAAATATTTATGACCCCGACCCCGAAGCAGAGCGCAAGATAGCCGAGGTGCTGACTAATGCACGCAATGCCTATCCATGTCTGTTTGATGCGCCCCTGCCAGAAGAAGGCAGGCTAAGATTTTGTGCAGAGCTGGCAGAAGCGCTGCAAAATGCGCTCTGGATTCAGGAATCAATCCCGGAACGGCTTGAGCTGAAACAACAGATATATGCCGAGATTCAGGCAGTGTGCGAGACAGGGGCGATTATCGGATCATCCACCTCTGGCTTTACCCCCACTGATTTGCAAATAGGGGCGGCAAAGGCTGGCCAGATTCTGGTGACCCATCCTTTCAATCCTGTCTATCTGCTGCCGCTTGTAGAGCTGGTTGCGTCACCTGCTACATCAGCAGATACAATCCAGACAGCCAGAGAGATTCTAGCCAGTATCGGCATGAAAGCTGTGCATATTGCCGGCGAGATTGATGCCCATGTAGGCGACCGTCTGTTAGAGGCAGTATGGCGTGAAGCGCTGTGGCTGGTAAAGGACGGTATTGCCACAACCCAGACAATAGATGACATTATCACCCATAGCTTTGGGTTGCGATGGGCACAGATGGGCTTGTTTGAAACCTACCGTATTGCCGGCGGTGAAGCTGGCATGCATCATTTTCTTGGCCAGTTTGGCCCTGCGCTAAAATGGCCGTGGACAAAATTGATGGATGTCCCGGAACTGGATGATCCGCTGATAGACAAAATCGCCTCGCAGTCTGATGCGCAATCTGGCCGATATTCTTTTCGTGAACTAGAACAGATAAGAGACAGAAACCTTATTGGCTTTCTGAATAATTTGAAATCCTATCGCTGGGGCGCTGGCGCGTTTCTAGCTGACTGTGAGGCAAAGCTGGCACAGGAAAATCAGCTACCTCCGCTTACAGCACTGTCAGATACACCAGAACTGATACTCACCCACAAGGCGCAGGTTCTGCCTTCATGGCTTGATTATAACGGACATATGACAGAATTTCGATATTTACAGGTCTGCTCGGAAGCTACTGACAAATTTCTGATACTGGCAGGCATAGATGATAGCTATATCGCTACTGGCGTAAGCTATTACACAGTTGAGACCCACCTGCGCCATCTGGCAGAGGCAAAATTAGATGACAAGATAGAGGTCAGCACACGGCTTCATGCACATGATCTGAAAAAACTGCATCTTGTCCATGAAATGAAACGGGATGATGGCACATTGCTAGCTACCGCAGAACATATGCTTATTCACGTTGACAGGGAAAAGAACAAGGCCTGCCCTGCTGAACAGAGTGTTCTGGGAAGGCTGGACAGGCTGCAGAAAGCACATGATAAAATACCCGCACCTGAATATATCGGGCGGCATATTGGATAAAGCAGATAAGGAAGAAGACTATGGATTTTGCATTATCTGAAGAACAGGAAATGATCGTCTCGACAGTGCGCCAGTTTGTTGAGCAGGAAATCTACCCTCATGAGGCTGAAGTTGACAGGCTGGGCTATGTGCCAGAGGAAATCGGCATAGAAATCACAAAAAAATGCCAGCAACTTGGATTTTTTGGATGTAATTTTCCGCAGGAAGCAGGCGGTGCCGGACTGAATGAATTTGATTTCACGCTGGTAGAGCGCGAACTGGGGCGCGGCGCCTATGCGCTAACTGTCTTTTTTGGCCGTCCGTCCGGCATTTTGATGGCCTGTAATGACGAACAGCGTGAAAAATATCTGCTACCTGCTGTATCTGGTGAAAAATTTGATGCCCTTGCCCTGACAGAACCAGATGCCGGCTCGGATTTGCGGGGGATGAAATGCACCGCCCGCCCTGACGGAGATGACTGGATTATCAATGGCACAAAACATTTTATCAGCCATGCCAATATTGCCGATTTCGTAATTGTATTTGTGGCCACAGGTGAAGAAGAAACGCCAAAGGGCATGAAGAAAAAAATCACCTGTTTCCTTGTTGATAGGGGCACGAAAGGCTTTGAAATTGCAAAAGGATATGATTCTGTCTCGCATCGCGGCTATCAGAATTGTATTTTGCGGTTTGATGAATGCCGGCTGCCAAAGACGCAAATTCTGGGTGACGTGCATAAGGGCTTTGAGGTTGCCAATGAATGGCTGTCCGGCACGCGCCTGTCTGTGGCAGCAAGTGCAGTAGGCAGAGCCAGACGCGCCTTTGAGTTGACCCTGCCCTTTACTGCAGAACGCAAACAGTTTGGCCAGCAGATTAGCAAGTTTCAGGGGGTCAGTTTCCAGCTTGCAGATATGGTTACAGAAATTGATGCGGCTGACTGGCTTACCCTGTCGGCGGCATGGAAATTAAGCCAGAAGATGGACTGTAACAGGGAAATTGCCAGCGCCAAGCTATATGCAACTGAAATGCTGGGACGGGTAACAGATACATGTCTTCAGCTACATGGCGGGATGGGGCTGATGTCTGATCTACCCTTTGCGCGTTTCTGGCGGGATGCGCGGGTTGAGCGAATCTGGGATGGCACTTCGGAAATCCAGCGTCATATCATCTCGCGCGATTTATTACGCCCTCTGAACGGATAAGGATAGGGATAGGATTTGTGGCTGATCTGACCCGTCTATTCTCACCCAAAATTGTGGCTGTCATAGGTGGCGGCTGGGCTGAAAATGTTATTGACCAGCTTCAGCGTTCAGGTTTTGACGGACAGATTTTCGCTGTTCACCCGAACAGGCAGACACTAGGCGGGATAGAATGTATCACATCAGTCTCGGATCTGCCTGCCGTACCTGACGTAGCCTTTATCGGCGTAAACAGGCAGATAACAGCAGATATTCTGGCGCAATTAAGCGCGATGGGCGCTGGCGGTGCGATCTGCTTTGCTTCCGGATTTTCAGAAGCATCATCTGAAGATGCACAGGCATCACAGCTTGAAAAACAGCTGGTTGAGGCAGCAGACGGCATGCCCTTTATCGGGCCAAACTGCTATGGCTTTGTGAATTATCTGGACAGAATCGCCTTATGGCCAGACCAGCATGGTGGCACCCATATTGACAGCGGTGTCGGCATCATCATGCAAAGCTCGAATATGGCGATTAACCTCTCGATGCAGAAACGCTCCTGCCCGATCGGCTTTATCGGCACCGCAGGCAACCAGACATCTATCTCACAGGCATTAATGGCTATCCATCTTATAAAGGATGAGCGTATCACAGCTATTGGACTGCATGTTGAAGGCATAACAGACCATGATAGCTGGCGGGAATTGGCGCGGCTGTCTTTTCAGCTAAAGAAACCTGTGATTATCCTGAAAGTAGGTAAATCAGACGAGGCCAGACAGGCAACCCTGTCACATACTGCCTCACTTTCAGGCTCAATGGCAGGGGCATCTGCGCTGATGGCACGCTTTGGCATGGCGATGGCAGATGATTTATCCAGCTTTATCGAAAGTTTGAAGCTGGCGCACTATCTCGGCACAATTGATGCCCCTACCATCTCCAGCCTGTCCTGTTCAGGCGGTGAAGCCTCACTGATAGCCGATCTGGCCACACAATATGGGCTGTCATTTCCACCGCTTACAGATACTCAACATCACGCCCTTCGTGATGCGCTTGGGCCGCTGGTGCATATTGCCAATCCGCTTGACTACCAGACCTATATCTGGGGTCAGACAGACATTATGACAGATGTGTTTGCTGCCAGCCTTTCGGGCACACAGGCTCTTGGGTGTCTTATGCTTGATCTGCCGCGAAGTGACAGGTGCGATCCGGCCGCATGGCAGGTCGCTCAGGATGCCTTTATTGCCGCGCAGAACAGAACAGGCCGCAAGGGATGTGTCATCTCAAGCATGCCAGAACTGATAGATGAAGCACAGGCGCACGCCTTTCACAATGCTGGCATCACAGTGCTATGCGGACTTGTCGAGGCCATGAAAGCGATCAGGCATATGTCGGATATTTCGGCTTACTGGCAAAAATTCGACCCTGAGGTGCCACATCTTGAGCCACGTCAGGATGACGACAAGTTAAGCCAAGCAGATGACAGCTTCATAGATGAGACTGACACGAAAACAGTGATGGAACGATTTGGCATCCGATGCCCGTTGCGAATTCAGGCAGATAATCTGCAAACAGCGCTTCAGGCCGCAGATACTATCGGCTATCCTGTTGTGCTGAAATCACGCGGCCTTGCCCATAAGACAGAACAAGGCGGTCTGGCATTAAACCTCTCAGGCGCCCGCGAACTGGAGCAGGCCTATCAGACAATGCCGACACGGCAGGGCGTTATCGTTGAAGAGATGATAGGCGCAGGCATTGCCGAATTGCTGGCAGGTATCACCCATGATCCGGCGCATGGCTTTGTGCTGACCCTTGGTCAGGGCGGCATTTTGACAGAACTGGCACAGGATACTGCTCATCTTGTTCTGCCCGCAACTCAGCCAGAGATATTATCCTGTCTGAAGCAGCTAAGAATCTGGCCGTTGCTGGCCGGCTATAGAGGGCAGTCAGGTGCCAATATTCAGGCTATTATTGATACAATTTCAAATTTATGCATAATTGCCGGCCAGTATCAGGACAGGCTGGTTGAGCTTGAGGTAAACCCGCTAATAGCCTCGTCTGATGAGTGCATTGCCGCAGACGGGCTGATGCGTTTCACAAATGGAGATACCCCATGAACGCTATTCTGACTGACACATCAACGACAGATATTCTGCTTCATCAGCAGGACGGGATTCTGGAAATATCGCTGAACAGGCCAAAGGCAAATGCGATTGACCGCGCTACCAGCCGCAGGCTTGGCGAGATTTTTACGGCCTTTCGTGACAGCACCGAATTGCGTGTAGCCATATTGCGTGCCACAGGTGAGAAATTCTTCTCGGCAGGCTGGGATCTGAAAGCCGCCGCATCAGGAGAAGAAGTGGATGGAGATTATGGCATTGGCGGGTTTGGCGGACTTCAGGAACTTGGCCAGATGAACAAGCCTGTTATTTGCGCCGTGAATGGTATCTGCTGTGGGGGCGGATTGGAAATGGCACTGGCGTGTGACCTGATCCTGGCAAGTGATACCGCCAGCTTTGCCCTTCCCGAAATACGTTCTGGTACGGTAGCTGATGCTGCCTCTATCAAACTGCCAAAGCGTATTCCCTATCATGTTGCAATGGATTTACTGCTAACAGGACGCTGGTTCGATGCTGAAGAAGCGCACCGGTGGGGGCTGGTTAAACAGATTGTATCTCAGGATAGTCTTCAGCAGACAGCATGGGAGCTGGCACGCCATCTTGTCTCAGGCCCACCACTTGTATTTGCTGCCATAAAGGAAGTTGTAAGAGAGGCAGAAGATACCAAGTTTCAGGATATGCTGAACCGCGTTACCAAGCGTCAGCTATCTACCGTGGATACATTATATAGCAGTGAAGATCAGCTAGAGGGCGCTCGTGCCTTTGCCGAAAAACGCGCGCCAGTCTGGAAAGGCAAATAAGGCTGAAACACCCTATCTATGCGGGCTGTAGATATTTACCAGCATAACGCCTGCCACAATCAGACATAGGCCGGCCACTGCCTGCCATGACAGGCTGTGGCTAAACAGAAAATAACCAAGAACTGCGATGGTAAACACGCCTAGCCCTGACCATGTGGCATAGACAATTGCCAGTGGAATTGACTGGATAGCAAAAGTAAGCAGATAAAAGGCACCTGCATAGCACAGCACCAGCACAATAGTCGGAACCAGCCGCGAGAAATTCTGCGAGGCAGGCAATAGCATCGTGCCTGTAACCTCAAGCATAATGGCCACAAACAGACAGCTATAGGCAAGCAGCATAATTTCTACCCTTTACAATCCACCATAATCTCAAAACCGCCAAAAATAATGCGTTTTGTATCAAACAGCCCCATTGGCATTGCCTCTCTGGCCTCAGAAGAGCTCATCACCTTCTCAAACGCCTTGTCTCTTATCTCTCTGGATGGCCAGAATATGATAGAGGAGATCACAACCTCGCCTGCCTGCCTGTCAACAGCTTTCGGCATCGAGGTTAGCTCACCTTCTGGCACATTAACCCCCCAGCTTTCAACAACGCGGATAGCCCCGTATTTACAAAATAAGGCCGCCATCTTTTCGGCAGACTGGTAATAGGCATCTTTATTTTCGGCTGGCACAGCAGCCAGCATCGTCTCGATATAGCTCATTATCGTGGTTCCTTGATATTATCGGTAGATTTCCACAGTACAGATAATAACGGCAATGAACATGTCCTAGAACCAGCGCAACATCCCGATGACACCGGCACTGGCATAGAAAAACTGCAGAAACAGAATACCTTTATGCTGGCATAAATATGCCCATAGACCAATAGAAATTGCAGATACTAGCAATAGCAGAAATCCGATAAATTCAAGGCCAATATTTGAGGCCACAAGCATCGAATATAAAATCGCGGTGATCACCCCGAACCATTCAAGCAGTTTTTTTCTGTCAAGCGCAGTCAAATTCATTCTATATTTCCATCTGTTTTATGATAACGACCAGTCTGTTGCATAGCTGGCATGAAGCGCAGTGGTATCATATAGCGGTATGGCTGTATCTTTACTCGATACCAGCATGGCGATTTCGGTACATCCCAAAATAATCGCCTCTGCGCCTCTGGCATTCAGGCTGTTCATTATCTCAAGATAGGTATTGCGGGAAGCAGAATGAACCTGCCCAAGGCATAATTCATCAAAAATAATCTGGTTCACAATGTCCATATCCCGTGCATCAGGCACAATCACACTCACTCCGTATCTGCTGGCCAGCATGTCGGCAATTTCTTCATTTTGCATAGTAGCCATTGTACCCAGAAGTCCGACCTGCTTATGGCCATTTTCCTGTAGTGCCATACCAAGCACATCTATAATATGGAAAAAGGGAATAGATATATGTTCTGTAATCTGGGGGGCCAGCTTATGCATGGTGTTGGTGCATAATAGCACACACTCTGCGCCTGCAGCCTCAAGCTGTTTTGCGGCCGTAACCAGATAGGGCGCAATCCCGTCCCAGTCACGCTGTTTGAGCAACGACTCAATAGGCGCAAAATCGACAGATACCATAATAATTCTGGCTGAATGAAGGCCACCAAGCCGGTCTCTTGCCGCCTCGTTCAGATATTCATAATAAATTTTGGTACTTTCCCAGCTCATCCCGCCAATGAGACCTATAATCTTCATGAATGCCTCCGAAATGCGCGTCAGTCTGGCTTTGCATATCTATGCACAGTTATGCTTTCTGTTCAAGATAGCTGGTGCCATGCGACAAGATGTGCCATTTAACATAATCCGTTCTAAGGCTAGGGTTTCAGGCTAGGACTGTGTGTAAAATTTGTAAAAAAATCTGAAAATATTGTCTGAAACCTTCATTATTCTGTATATTCTGTGATAAACTGGTTTTTCGACAGAATAAAATAGCAGATTGCAGGCAGAACGGGAGCACATCATGTCATCACTTTACCCAGATATTGATCCAGAAGGATTGCTAGAATATTCAGTTGTTTTTACCGACAGGTCGGTAAATTCAATGTCACAACAATTCCAGTCTGTAATGAGAGGGCTTCATGAGGAGCTTACCTCTGTCTATAACGCATCTTCCTGTGTGCTTGTGCCGGGTGGCGGAAGCTATGCCATGGAAGCTGTTGCGCGTCAATTTGCCAGAAATGAAAAAGTGCTGGTTGTACGTAATGGCTGGTTCAGCTATCGCTGGACACAGATTTTTGATCAGGGGGTAGCCCCTGCCCATGCCGAAATTGTCTGCGCCCGCCCTGATACACCCGAAGCTGACCAGCAATTCAGCCCTGCCCCCATTGAGGATATTTGCGCGGCAATCACTGCCAATCGCCCCTCTGTGGTTGTTGCCCCGCATGTAGAGACATCTGCCGGCCTGCTGATGCCAGATGAGTTTATTGCCCAAATTGCCAGCACTGCCCATGAGGTTGGGGCTATTTTTGTGCTGGACTGTGTAGCCTCTGGTGCTTTGTGGGTGGATATGGGCGCGCTTGGCGTGGATGTATTAATCTCTGCGCCGCAGAAAGGCTGGACTTCAACCCCATGTGCCGGTGTCGTGATGTTGTCAGATGCTGCGCTGGCACGGATGGAAGATACTGAATCAGACAGCTTTGTGCTTAATCTGAAGAAATGGCACCAGATTATGGGCGCCTATCTTGGTGGCGGTCATGCCTATCATGCCACCATGCCGACCGATGGCATCTCGCAATTTTATCAGGCTGTGCTGGAGATTAAGAAATTTGGCTATGCCAATGCAAAACAGGCACAGATTGAACTGGGCACCAAACTGCGCGGCATCATGGAACAGCGCGGCTTCAAAAGCCTGACAGCAGATGGCTTCAAATCGCCTACTGTGATTGTTTCTCATACTGATAGAGATGATATGAAATCAGGCGCCGCCTTTGCCGCTCAGGGCGTCCAGATAGCCGCGGGCGTGCCGCTTGAATGTGGCGAATCCGACCAGTTCAAAACCTTCAGAATTGGGCTGTTCGGGCTGGACAAGCTGGCAAATATAGAACGCACCATCTCGGTCTTTACAGAAAAGCTGGATAGCGTTGCCTGATAGGCGGTAATTCAACACAAACAGCCAGACTGGCACGCCGTATCCCTAGCTACAGGATGCGTTGGCCATAATGTTGCAGCATCAGATTGAACAGATAGACACACAAGCCTGTCAATATCACGCTAAATATGAATGCACCCCAGAAGCCGAAGCGCGAGATCACAAACGGAAACAGCAAAAACATTGGCAGGGTCGGGATCACAAAAAAGATATTATAGCTGATATGGCTGGATATTTTCTGGTCTGGCTGGCCTTCAAAATGCATCCATAAAATCACCAGCAAGGTAGTGACAGGCAGTGCCGCTATCAGCCCGCCAAATTTATCGCTTAGCTTTGCCACTTCTGTGATCAGCACAATCAGCGCGGCGGTAATCACCAGCTTGGTAAGATAAAACACCATAACCCTGCCCTTTAGCGTTCATGCATCTGGCTAATTTATTACCAGAATCTTAATTAGAAAAACCCAAAAATCGGTGAAATTCCCCTGACCTACTCCCACTCAATCGTGCCGGGGGGTTTTGAGGTCACATCATAGACCACACGGTTAATGCCTTTCACCTCGTTAATCAGGCGGGTAGACAGCTTTGCCAGAAATTCGGTATCGAACAGATAGGCCTGTGCGGTCATGCCATCGGTCGAGGTGACTGCCCGCAATGCACAGACATAGTCATATGAGCGTGAATCGCCCATCACGCCAACTGTCCGCACGGGCAGCAGCACGGCAAAGGCCTGCCATATCTCGTCATACAGGCCGGCCTGTCTGATCTCTTCAAGGTAAAGCGCATCTGCGGCGCGTAAAATGGCCAGCTTCTCAGGCGTAATCTCGCCCGGAATACGGATAGCCAGCCCCGGCCCCGGAAAGGGGTGGCGGCCGACCAGACTGTGCGGCAGGCCAAGCTCTGTGCCTAGCGCGCGCACCTCATCCTTAAACAGCATCCGCAATGGCTCTACCAGCTCAAGCGCCATATCATCTGGCAGACCGCCGACATTATGATGCGATTTGATGGTCACTGCCTGCCCGCCCGCGGCAGAAACAGATTCAATCACATCAGGATATAACGTGCCCTGCGCCAGAAAGGCGGCGTCTGCTATCTGGCTAGCCTCGGCATCAAATACTTCGATAAAGCTGGCGCCAATAATTTTGCGCTTCTGTTCGGGGTCGGTCACGCCGTCCAGCCTGTCCAGAAACAGCTTTGAGGCATCATGGTGAATAAGCGGCATATTATAATGGCCTTTGAACAGGCTAACGACCTCTTCTGCTTCACCGCCACGCATCAGCCCTGTATCTACAAACACGCATGTCAGCTGATCACCAATCGCTTCATGCAGTAATTTTGCCGTCACAGAACTGTCCACCCCGCCAGACAGTCCGCAAATAACGCGCTTTGTGCCAACCTGTCTGCGGATAGCCTCAATCGCCTCATCCTTATAGGCGGCCATTGACCAGCCTGCCTCACAGCCGCAAATCAGGCTGGCAAAATTGCCAAGCATCCTGTCGCCCTGCTCGGTATGCACAACTTCAGGGTGGAACTGCACCCCATAATAGCGCCGCGTCTCATCTGCAATGGCGGCAAAGGGCGCGCCTTTTGAGGTGGCGATAACATCAAAGCCATCAGGCAGAGCAGAGACATGATCGCCATGGCTCATCCAGACTGTTAGCCCTGAAAGCTCTGCCAACCCGTCAAATAGCGGGCTATTGGCTGTAAAGGTAATATCGGCCGCACCAAATTCGCGTGAGGTGCCTGCTTCAACCCTGCCGCCTAGCTGGGCGCATAATGTCTGCTGGCCATAGCAAATCCCCAGCACCGGCACACCTGAGCCAAATACAGCATCCGGGGCGCGTGGCGTATCTGCCTCTGTAACAGATTGTGGGCCGCCAGACAGGATTATGCCTTTCACATCTGCCAGTGCGGCGGGGTCTGAGAGTGCTTCCTGCGCAGAATGGCTAGGCACAATTTCAGTAAAATAATGAAGCTCTCGCAAGCGGCGGGCAATAAGCTGTGTTACCTGTGAGCCGAAATCAATAATCAGCAAGCTATCTGTCATATCATCCTCTGTGAACGGGGTCTGGCGCTACTACATGCCCGGACGGTAATTTGGGGCTTCGCGCGTGATAGTAACATCATGCACATGGGATTCAGACAGGCCTGCCGAAGTGATTTTGAGGAATTTACATCTGATCTGCATATCTTTGATGCTCTGATTGCCTGTATAGCCCATAGCCGCGCGCAACCCGCCAGCTAGCTGATGCAGCACCTGACCTGCCGAACCTTTATAGGGTACCTGGCCTTCAATACCTTCTGGCACCAGCTTTAGCGGGGTTGATACTTCTGCCTGAAAATATCTGTCGGCAGAGCCTCTGGCCATAGCGCCAAGCGAGCCCATGCCGCGATAGGCCTTATAGGAACGGCCATTATAAAGGAAAATTTCCCCCGGCGTTTCATCAGTACCTGCCAGCAGGCTGCCAATCATCGCAACTGATGCGCCGGCGGCAATCGCCTTGGCAAGGTCGCCTGAAAATTTAATGCCGCCATCAGCAATGACAGGCACATTTTTCTTCTGGCAAATTTGGGCTGTATCAAAAATCGCTGTAAGCTGGGGCACACCAACCCCTGCAACCATGCGTGTTGTGCAGATTGAGCCCGGCCCTATGCCTACCTTGACAGCATCCACACCGGCATCAATCAGCGCCTCTGCACCTTCGGCCGTAGCCACATTGCCGCCAATAATCTGGACGGTATTTGATAGCTTCTTTATGCTGGTTACCGCAGATAGTACGCCCTGAGAATGGCCATGTGCAGTATCTACCACAATCACATCTACACCAGCCGCAATCAACGCCTCTGCACGTTCAATGCCGTCAGCACCTGCGCCTGTGGCAGCGGCAACAAGCAG
>WTJO01000077.1 GCA_011524805.1 Alphaproteobacteria bacterium | reverse complement strand
GTGATATATGCGTGCAAAAAATCACATATGATGCATATCATGTTGTTTATCAATTTATCGGACTGAAATGCAAATTTATCCTCTTGGTCGCAAGAAACAGAAGACGCTCTATTTTTCAAAATCTGAATTGAATGCCCTGCTCTCTGCCTATTCATTTCGGGTAGCCAATGGTGACTGGCGTGACTATGCGCTTGATCATATGCCAAATAAAGCTGTGTTTTCAATTTTTAAACATGCCCATGAACATCCTTTATTCAGCGTTGAAAAGCGGCTATTGAAAACCAATAGCGAGCCGCAATTCATCCTGTATGACAGGAAAAAAACCTTGCTAAAAACAACCCGCTTTTCCGAACTTATCCTCTATCTTGACAGGCTGCCCCGCCTTATCCACTAGCCTGACAGGCCAACACCGATATTCATCTGGCATGACCTTTTCCCCCTTTGTGATATTGGGGTATCAGCATCCTATCTGCGCACTATCCGTTCTGGATAACATGCTTGCAATGCTAAAAATCTGCCAGCAGGTCGCTTTTGGCTTGTTTATTATATAAGTTTTTTCTAAATTAGAACAAAACAGGAACAAAAATTACAAACAGGCAGGAATATAGCTGTGGGGCGGATCAAGCAAAAACAGATTGAGCAAAGTACAGAATCGCGCCCTGTAACGCTTGCCTGGCTATCTGGCCAGAATTTGGCAGTATTCTGCTGGTGTAATGCCTGTGGCCATAATGCAGAGATTCCGGCCGGACGGTTCATTGAGCGGTTTGGCCAGCATTATCCTGTGCCAGAATTGGGCGTATCGCTTAAATGCAGCCACTGCCAGTCAAAAAATATATCAACACGTCCATCATGGCCACGATTTGGCGGGCAGATAGCACGGCATGGAACAGGCTAGCTTAACGTCCTGCCCAAATATTCAGGGTAAAAATCATGACCCAAAATCACAGATAGACAAATGGGATGAAGTTCGTCATCATGCCTGCAGTAAGACAAAAACAGATGAAATAACAGATTATGACACCTACCGAAGTTGAAAAGCTGGAAAGATTTTTGCACCAGCGTCTGGGCAATAAAAAGATAAACCTGAAACAGCGTCCGGAAGCACCTGATTCTGTCGAATTGCTGATAGATGATGAAACATTCGGTGCTGTTTATCGTGATGATGATGAGGGCGAATTATGCTATCATATCCAGATGACAGTTCTGTCTGAAGATCTGGACTAGCCCAAGCTAAAACCAGCTAGTCTGTGCCAGCATGCTTATGGCCAGTACAAACATGATGCAGCCGATTACTACATCGACAATCTGCCATGACCGCGCTGTTTTCATGAGCGGACTTAGCCGTGTTGCGCCAAACCCGAGCGCACAGAAAAACGTCAGACTGGCAAGACAGGCGCCTGTAGCAAAGGCAATTTTACCTGCCATCTCCAGTCCAAGCGACAAGGTGCCTATCAGCAACAGCGTATCTAGATAGACATGCGGATTAAGCAATGTCATTAGCGCAATAGATACAAGCACCTGCCAGCGCGAAGTATCAGTGTGACTTGCAGATGCATCTATCTGGTGAGTCTGCATATGCGCACTATTCAGACGCATCCCGCCATAAACACCAAGCCAGATAGCAGCGCCTACAAATATGACATTCTGAAATTCCTGCATTAGCGGCGCAAACAGCCTGCCAAGCCCAAATACACCAGCACAGATAAGCAAGGCATCAGACACTGCGCAAAACAGTACCACCATAGTGACATACTGGCGTGCCAGCCCCTGACGCAATACAAAGGCATTTTGCGCCCCGATAGCCAGAATCAGGCCAAAGCTGATAGCAAATCCCGAACTGAACGCCGCTAGCATGACAATGCCCTGAAATGAATTGATACATAGAAGGCCAGTATAAGCAGCAATGCCAGAAATAAAAGGGGTGTCATCAGCCCTTATCTGCCTGAGGTAAAGATTCTGCCAAGCTCTTTTGGCGCGCCAATGGCAATCCGGCTAGAGCCTGACATGATAACAAGCACGAAAATCGTAACCAGATACGGCATCATCGACATGAACTGTATAGGTATTGCCCAGCCCTTTGCCTGTCCAAGAAGCTGGAATATCGTGACAGCACCAAATAAAATTGCACCCACAATAACGCGATAGGGGCGCCATGCAGCAAATACCACCAAGGCAAGTGCAATCCAGCCTCTGCCTGCTGTCATGCCCTCGGCCCAGTGAGGAGTCAGCACAAGTGGCAGATAGGCGCCGCCAAGACCTGCCATCACCCCGCCAAACACAACTGCATAAAACCGCACCTTTAGCACCTGATAGCCAAGTGCATGGGCACTATCATGATTAATACCGACAGAACGTAGCACGAGTCCGGGCTTTGTCTGGTTAAGAAACCAGCTTACCAGCGCCACAACAAACACTGAGAGATAGGCCATTATATCAAGTGAAAATATCACTCCTACCACCGCCAATTCTGACAGGAACGGAATAGATAGTTCAGGCAGGCCATCTATTGCCTGTCCGACAAGCGGCGCACCCAGCAGACCGGACAGGCCTGTACCGAAAATGGTCAGGGCAAGCCCTGTGGCAACTTGATTTGTCGCCAGCCCCAGCACAAAAAAGGCAAAAATGGCGGCTGTGAACCCGCCAGCTATACCGCCGCCTATAATCCCGATATAGGGATTGCCAAATTGCAGGGTCATGCCAAAGGCGGCTACTGCACCCATTAGCATCATCCCCTCAACGCCTAGATTAAGCACACCTGATTTTTCAGCAACCAGCTCGCCTGTTGCTGCAAATACCAGCGGGACCGAAGTAAGCAGGATTGTGATCAATAATTCATCAAGCATGCTCACTCTCCTGCTGGGTTTTGCTTGCTAATTTCGCAGCACCAAAACGGATATGATAATGTGTCAGCGTCTCGCCAGATAATAGCATAAACAGCAATATCCCCTTAAACACGCCTGTTACTACTTTTGGCACCCCAAGAGAGATTTGTGCAGCATCACCACCAAGCTCGGCCAGCGCAACCACTAGACCGGCCACAATAACTGCAAGCGGATTTAACCGTGCCAGAAACACCACAATAATTGCGGTAAAACCATATCCGAAAGATACATTCGGCTGTAGCTGGCCAATATTGGCCGAAACTTCAATCATGCCGGCAAGCCCTGCAAGCCCGCCAGACGCAAGAAGCACCCCATAGGTCACACGATCAGGCTTAAATCCTGCAAATTTACCAGCCTGAGGGGCATTGCCGATAACCCTGACCTGAAAGCCTGTGAGGCTGTGACGCATTACAAACCAGCCCGCCAGCGCCACAATAAAGCTGAGTGGAACTGCCCAGTGAAGCTGTCCCAGCCTGCCTATGCCGGGCAGAATAAGGGCTGAAATAAGCGCCCCGTCACCATAACTTGGGGTAAGTGGAAAGCCAAATGACATCGGGTCACGCCATGGCCCTCTGACCAGCCAGTCAAGAAAGAAGCCGGCAACATAGGTAAGCATCAGCGAAACCAGTATCTCGTTGGTATTGTACCTGACCTTCAGCACCGCAGGCACAAACGCCCATAATGCACCTGCCAGCATCGCGGCCATCGCCATCGGAAGCAAGAACCATTTGCTGGTGACCTCAGGGAAAGACAACGCCAGCAGGCCAGCGCCCAGCGCACCAAAAATAAGCTGACCTTCGGCACCGATATTCCAGATATTGGCACGATAGCAAAATACCAGACCTGTGCCGATAATGATAAGCGGACAGGCTTTCACCAGCAAATTACCAAACTGATAAGGCTGGGATAGTGGCTTGATAAAAAATTCATACAGGGTTTCGAGCGGCTCAAATCCCAATATCGCGAAAATCACGCCACCAGCCATAATCGTCAGCACCACAGCCAGAATCGGTATCGCAAAGGTTAGCTGCCATGGTACATGCCCTCTGGGCGTAAGTGTAATCATTCAGCCCCTCCCATCAGCAGGCCTACCTTCTGTGCTGTCAAAGATGCAGCATCATATATTTGTGACAGCCTGCCATCATTCAACACGGCAATCCGGTGAGAAATGCTGAAAATTTCCTCCAGATCCTGCGAAATCATAATCACGGCAGACCCGGCCTCGGCAAGTTGCAGCATCGCCTTTCTGATAAAGATGGCCGCCCCGATATCAACACCCCATGTGGGCTGGGATACAACCAGCAATTTAGGGGATTTCATAATTTCCCTGCCAACTACAAATTTTTGCAGATTACCGCCAGAAAGCTGGCTGGCTAGCGGGTTTTTTGCAG
>WTJO01000253.1 GCA_011524805.1 Alphaproteobacteria bacterium | reverse complement strand
CATCTGAACCATATCCGAAAATGGACAGCGGCGATATTTTGACCCGTCAATGATTTGTGTCCACCAGCCTGCCTGATCAATTGTGCATCGCTCACCAGAAGATATCAGCACATCTGACAGGGTTATCACATTCACCCCCAGCCCGAGACGGTTTAACATGCTTGTCGCTGTGAGATAGTCAAAATTGGGGATTGTCTGCACCGAACCGTCAGAGGTCAGCAAGATAGTGTTGGGGCTATTCGTCAACCCTTTGATCGAATCTGGTGCAAAAATAAATATCTCATTGATATCTGTTATCAGCTTGCCACCTCGCGCTGAAAATGCCAGCAGCGCAAATTCTGCCATTGAATTTAGCGGAATATCCTTACCGCCAAAAAACTGGGCACGTAACTCAGGCTCAATCATCTCGGTTATCACATTGCGGTTAAGCGACAAATCATTGCTCAGGATGTCAAGCAGTTCGTCAAAAGACATAGAATTTGGTTTAAGCTGGTTACGCGCAAATAACACCAGCCCCTCATTATTCACCCGCATGCCCATCTCGACAATATCCAGAATGACATTAAAATCAGCGCCAAACTCGCCAATCAGCTTATTGCGATACAGGCCAATTTTCTCGCAATTAGGCCCTAATACTGTGATCTTGCTCTCAAAATTTTCAAGCGCAGTGGGGTTATTTTCCGTGACTGCCGCAAATCGCTGAAGCGAGATGGTTACTGGCTCGAAGGACTGATATTCAGTGTAATAATGCTGGGACTTCTGATTATATATCTCACTGTCCGATAGCAGAGTGTTGCCGTTTCTGTCTAGCGGCGGAATATAGGGCTGGACAATAGAGTTGGTAAGAATAGAGAACAGTTCCGGGTCTGTCTCCTGACAGCGCTGTTGCGCAGATGCCTCACTGGATAGAAAGCCAGACATAAGGAGAGCTACCAAACATACCATAGCGAAAATAGGTTTTGCTACGCCATTACGATTGACCATCTTTACCCTCTTTTACATTCCCTGACCAAAGCTGTCGGGGAAATAACGTCACACCATCAAATTTCTATAATAAGCTAGCACGAAACAGCTGTGAAGCAGATTGCAAATTTCATGCACATTGGCACTTTTATAAATAGGCACAGATAGGCCAGTTACAAACATTCGGGCCGATTGACGGCCTGTCTGAACATCCCAAAGTAAACAGATAGTCTGGCCTGTCGTTATCTTGGGTGAGATGCTACAGGATTTATTTAGAATACAGGCTGCATTAGGCGGCTCATCCAGCCAGTCAGGCACGAATATGCATAGGCGGTTCAAGCCTGATGAGCAGAAGGATGAAGAAGCAACAGATTTTGGTCTTGAAGGGCCAGAACCTGCTAGCCTTGTATATAGCATAGCTGGAACTACAACAATGGACTGGCTGAAGTCTCATCATCTGATTGATCTGAGCTAGATATATGGCAATGGCCGTGTGCCCAAGATGGAATAGTTTGACATGGTAGTTCGCGTTCTTGTTTTATCATTATCTATGCTTGGCCTCGCCGCCTGCGAGGGCAAAATGGCTGTCCGTCTGATCTCGTCTGATGCTGTGATTATTCCGCCGCCAACAAGCGAGGTCACATTGGCCGAAGACATAGACGGCTTGCGACCTGTGATTATAGAAGAAGAAGCGCCTGCGGAGCCTGAGCCTGAGGCTGAACCAGAACCGGAAATTGAGCGTGTTGAGCCAGAAGCTGAACCTGTCCCAAGCCGTGCCGAGATGGCAGAAGCGCTGTCAGAACCAATCTATTTCGCACTTGATTCATACGAGATGAGCGAGGGGCAAATCAGCCAGCTTGCCGCTTTGGCCGCATTTCTGAATCAGCCGGAAAATCGCGAGGTCAATATCCGCATCGAAGGCCATTGTGATGACAGAGGCACACGGGAATATAATTTCGCGCTCGGGTCTGCACGGGCAAATGGCATTGCGGCGATACTGCTGAATAATGGCATCAACAGATCCCGGATAAGTACGATTTCCTATGGCAAGGAACGCCAGAAATATCTGGGCAATAGCACTGCGGCGCGCGCAAAAAACAGACGCGGTGATATTATCCTGCGGCCTATCATTACAGATGAAGTGGCAAATTAGCGGCTTCTTAGCATCATGACATTGCCGCCAAGCACCAGCAATATGCCAAGCACAGATAACAAGCTCCATTGATATGCTTCAAACACGGTCGAGATTAATAGTGCAAAGACAGGAAAGACTACAGTTGCATATCCTGCCTTGCCTGCCCCTATCCGGCCAACCAGTGTCAAATAACAGAAAAACGCTATCACAGATGCAAATATAGCCAACCATAACAGCCCGCCTATATAGACCAGACTTACCTCAAAATTAAAGGGGTGATCGAGTATCAGCGCATAGCATGACAGCACGATACAGCCATAAAACATGCCCCAGCAGTTAGAACTCATCACGCTGATAGACTGGCTTTGAAGAGAAGCAGACACAAGATTACCAGCACAGAAGCTAAGTGTGCCAACAATACATAAAAGCAGAGCAGGCAATACCTCTGCGCTGATCATCAATTCAGGCCAGAAAATAAGCGCAACCCCTGACAGCCCTATCAGCGAGGCAGATAGTTGGATAAGCGGTGGTCTGGTGCGTTTCAGCACAGACACTAGCAGGATATTCATTAGTGAGGCTGTTGAAAATACCACTGCCAGCAGGCCAGAAGCAACATAGGCACTGGCATAATAGAATAGGGTAAAATTTGTGCTGAAAATAAATAGCCCCATCGCAGCAAAGCGCAGATGTATGTGACGGTCGAAAACAAGCGGGGCAGACCGCCATTTTGCCAGCCCAAAGGCAATTGAACTGGCAATGATAAACCGCCATAGCACCGAGACTTCGGGCGCAACAACACCTAGCTGATATTTCAGAGGCAACCAGCTTGTTGACCATGCAAAAATCAACAGCCCATATAGCAGAATATCGCGTGTGTTCATGTATCTGTCCAGATGTGAAGCGGTCAGGCTTCTTTCAGCACAGCATTAGACCAGATAAGCATTATTAGCAATAGCGTTCAGGCCCTACCCATTGCGTATCAGAATATCTGTCACCATGCGCCCAGCCAACCGGCAAAATCTGCTCTAGCTCGGCGCAGATTGTGTCTGTGATGTCAATATCGCGTGCTGCCGCCAGCTCGTCCAGATGTTCAGGCTTTCTTGTGCCCGGAATAGCAATAATATGGTTTGCCTGTGCCAGAACCCACGCTATTGCCAGAGACGCAGCCGCTACGCCCATATCGGCGGCATAGGCCTGAAACGCCTTAACATAGACCATATTCTCATCATAGGCTGGTTGCTGGAAACGCGGATTAACTTTCAAAAATGGCAATTCCATACATTCTGCCTGAGCCCGTGGTCTGTCAGTCAGAAAAGTGCGCCCAACAGGGCTGAAGGCAACAAGTGACGTGCCCAGTTCGGTGCAGCTTTGCACCAGTCCCAATTCAGGCGCGCGGGTGGATAATGAATATTCTGACTGCACGGCAGCGACCGGATGAATGCGGGCGGCACGGCGCAATGAAGATGGCGCAATTTCGGAAAACCCGAATGATTTGATTTTGCCCTTCTCAATAAGCTTAACAAGCGAGCCTGCAACCTCTTCAATGGGGATTTCAGATTGGCGTCTATGGATATAGAACAGGTCTATCTGTTCAAGCCCCATCCGTTTCAGGCTGAGATCAAGCTGTTCTTCAAGATAGCCAGCCTCATTATTAAATACTCTGTCCATTGTTCCGGGGCGTCTTGCAATACCTGCTTTTGTGGCGATATGGAACAGGCCTTGCGCCTGTTTTCCCTGCTGTTTCAGAAACGCGCCAATACGTTCTTCAGACTTGCCATCGCCATAAACATTTGAGGTATCAATATGATTGATGCCTAAATCCAGAGCGCGCGCCAGCACAGCCTCTGCCATATGATCTTCACATGTCCCGTAAAAATTTGTAAATGACATTGCCCCGATGCCAACAGGGCTGACAGGATCGCATCCCTGTCCCAGAACACGTGGTGTATTTGCTTTCATGTTTAATGCCTCGTTTGAAGATATGTAATCGCCAGCCTGTGCTGGAAATAGTATTTTTGTGCCAGTTATAGCCTGTTATATACAGATAGTCTAAGCTGGAAATCTAAATTGCCAAGCCCTAACAGATAAAAGGCGTAGATACGCATATGACAAACTCTGAAGCACATCCCGTCATTATTGTGGCACTTGAAGATGAGTTGCCGCAACATCTGCTACCAGAGTGGGAGATCGTGT
>WTJO01000014.1 GCA_011524805.1 Alphaproteobacteria bacterium | reverse complement strand
CAGGAAGACCCGAACAGCCCAATTGCCGGCATGCCGGTGCTGGAGGTCTGGAAAGCCTCACAGGTGATTATCTCCAAACGGGGTCAGGGGCGAGGCTATTCAGGCATTGAAAACCCGCTATTCTTCAAGGATAATTCACGCATGCTCTATGGTGATGCAAAGGCAAGCCTGGATCAGATTCTGGCACAGATTGACTAGCGCGAATTACCAGCAATACGGGGCTATCAAGACAAGGTCTGGCTATCTGGCGTGATAGAATGACAGATACCAGTCAACAAAGTTGCCAACCCCTTCAGATACAGGCGTATCGGGGCGGAAACCGACCCACGCGCCCAGACGGGTTGTGTCAGCAGAGGTGGCTGGCACATCTCCCGGTTGCATTGGCAAAAAGGTTTTTATCGCCTCTTTGCCAAGCGCTGTCTCTAACGCGGTGATATAGTCCATCAGCGGGGTAGGCTGGCCATTACCAATATTGAAAATCCGCCATGGGGCTGAGCTGGTGCCAGCGTCAGGCTGGTCTGGCAAAAAGCTGTTATCGGCGCTGGCAGGATTGTCAACCAGCCGCACAACACCCTCGATAATATCATCAATATAGGTGAAATCGCGCACCATATCGCCATGATTATAAATCTCTATCGGGGTGCCTTCCAGAATCGCCTTGGTGAATTTGAACAGCGCCATATCAGGCCGCCCCCATGGGCCATAGACTGTAAAAAACCGCAGGCCTGTGGTTGGCAGCCCAAATAGATGGCTATAGCTATGTGCCAGAAGCTCGTTCGCCTTTTTGGTTGCACCATACAGGGCAAGCGGATGATCTACATTATCTGCCTCCGAAAACGGCATTGTCTGGTTCAGCCCATAGACAGAGGACGAGCTGGCATAGATAAGCTGGTCTATCTGATGATGGCGGCATAGCTCAAGAATATGGGTAAAGCCGATAATGTTGGCATCTATATAGGCCATGGGATTATCAAGGCTGTATCTCACCCCTGCCTGAGCGGCAAGATTAATCACAATCTGCGGTTTGACATCATCAAACAGGCTTTCCATCGCCGCTCTGTCGCATAAATCAAGCTTGTGGAACTGGAACTGGTTTGCGCTATTATCATGACCGCCGACATGGTCACCGGTAATATGCTTGAGGCGTGCCTGTTTCAGCCTGACATCATAATAGTCGTTGATATTATCAATCCCGACCACCTCATGTCCCATCTGAAGCAGCCTGATGCTGAGATGCATTCCGATAAATCCGGCTACGCCTGTAACTAATATTCGCAATCTATGCCCCTATATCTGCACCTATGTATCTGCACATATTCAGATGGCGAGAAGATATTATTAAAACGGATGGCTGGCAAGCAGTGACTGGTTATCTGGATATAAATCTTGAGCGATAGCGTAAGCGTGATAGGGTAGAACATGATCAGATTTGTTTGGTATTGCCTGTGAGGTGCCTTGAGATGCAGATTACACCGCTTAGCCCTGCGATGGGCGCGATAATTACAGATATAGACCTGTCCGAACCTCTATCAGATACGCATATCGCCGAGCTTCGCCAGACCTGGCTGGAATATCAGATGATTGTCATTCGCGGACAATCTCTGAGCCCGTCGCAATATCTGGCATTTGCACATCTGATAGGAGAGCCTGATACCTATCCGTTTCTGAAAGGCCTTGAGGGATATGACCAGATAACGCCTGTTCTGAAACGCGAAGATGAAACTGTTAATTTTGGCGGGCTGTGGCATAGCGACACCACCTATATGGAACATCCCCCCATGGCCACCATGCTATACGCAAAGGAATTGCCACCACTTGGCGGGGATACGCTATTTGCCTCGCAGATACGTGCCTATGAGCAGCTATCAAAGCCGATGCGCACCATGCTGGAAGGGATGGTAATGCAGTGCCGCTCGGACAAGGGCGAGACAACCGCAACACGCGCAGACAGAATTGAAGAAAGCGGACGCAATGCCGATACTGCCTTTCAAGCGACCCATCCTGTTATCCGCACCCATCCCGAAACTGGCAAACAGGCATTATTTGTCAATGCCGCCCATACCGTCAGTCTTGACGGGCTGAATGATGATGAAAGCCAGTATTTGCTGGCATTTTTATTCAAACACCAGATTCAGGCTGAATTTCAATGCAGGCTAAGCTGGCAGCTAGGTGATGTGGCAATATGGGATAACAGGTCTGTGCTGCATTATCCGCTGAATGACTATCACGGATATAGACGACTGCTTCACAGAATCACGCTGAAAGGCGATAAACCGGTATTCAGCCCAACACAGAATTAGGGGCAGGCAGAAATGGAATTATGGGTTGTCTTTGCGTTTGTAGCAGCCACAACGCAGACATTACGCTCAGCAGGGCAAAAACAGATGAAATCTGTTATCGGGGATTTTGGCGCAAGCTATATCCGCTTTTCCTATGCCTTGCCCTTTGCTGCACTATGGCTATGGGTCTGGGCATCATTTCATGATCTGGCCCTGCCGGAAACAGATATGCGATTCTGGTTCTGGGTATCGCTTGGCGGTCTGGCACAGGTGATATTCACCTTTTTGCTATTGACCCTGTTCAACCACAGAAATTTTGCTGCCGGCACAGCCTTTTCAAAAACAGAGGTGCTTCAGGCAGCGATTTTCGAAGCGCTGATTATTGGCGAAATTGTATCGTTTCAGGTCGGCATTGCGATTTTCATCGGGGTGATGGCAATATTGATGCTGTCCTTTCATAAATCAGAACTTGGCCTGTCGGGGCTATATACATCCCTGCTATCGCCCCAGACCGGACTGGGGCTGGCAACAGGTGCCTTTCTAGGTCTGTCAACAGTCAGTTTCAGGGCGGCCACAGAAGCGCTTGGCACAGGCGATCTTGTGCTACGTGCCTCTATGTCTGCCTTTTGCTCTACCCTGCTACAGACAATTGTGATGGGCATAGTGCTGGCAATATTTGTGCGTAAGGAATTTATCGGCTCGTTCATTCACTGGAAACGCTGTTTGCCGGTCGGGCTGTTTGGAGCAATCACTACCGCCTGCTGGTTTATTGCCTTCGCCCTTGAAAATGTCGCCTCTGTGCGGGCAGTAGGACAGGTAGAACTGCTTATCACGCTGATTGTATCTGGCAGTATTTTCAAAGAGCGAATCAGCAGAATAGAACTGATTGCCATCAGCCTGCTGGTTGTTTCGATCTTGCTGGTGCTATTCAGCTAGTCAGGCAAGGAGATGCCGGCACTGGCCTGATTTTCACCATGCAAAAATGAACATCTATTCGCTTGCAGCAGTTTTTTTGCTGGCAAAAACAATGCTTTACACAGGGAATCCGAGAAGCCTTGCAGAAATAATACGTTCTGGCCTGTCCATTTCCAATATGGAAATAAAAAATTTCCAAATTGGCGAAAATTTACCTTTTAAAAATATTTCATCTGTTTAGGATAAAGCCTCTTGGAATGTTCCAATAAAATCGGAGGAAATTATGAAATTACGGTCTTACATGGCAATTGCTGGCGCAGTTGCACTGACTGTTGCGGGTGTATCCGCACCTGCCAACGCTAAAGTCGAAGGTGATACCATTATTCTTGGCTCATCAATCTCTTTGACAGGCAAATATGCAACAAATGGTCTGCACACACAACGTGGTTACGATTATGCTGCGAAGGTCATAAACGAGGCTGGTGGCGTAATGGTAGGCGGAAAAAGCTATAAATTAGCCATCAAGTATTATGATGATGAATCAACTCCTGCACGTGGTGCTCAGCTTGCTGAGCGTCTTATACAGCAGGATGGTGTAGAATTTATGCTTGGCCCATACAGCTCTGGCATGACAAAAGCGATTGCGCCTGTGTCAGAAAAGTTTGGTGTGCCAATGGTGGAAGCTGAAGGTGCATCACGTTCACTTTTCACTCAAGGGTATAAGTATCTGTTTGCCGTTCTATCAACGTCAGAACAGTACCTTGCTTCTGCCGTCCATATGGCTGCTGAAGAAAGAAAAAAGAATTTCAGAAGCCCGTCTGAAGTCAGAGTTGCCTTAGCATTTGAAGGCGACCCATTCTCGATGGATGTTCGCGCTGGTGTTATCGATAACATCAATGAGTACGGCATGAAAATCATCATTGACGACCAGCTTCCTGCTGACTTGTCAGACATGTCTACAACATTGACAAAAGTAAAAGCGCTTAAGCCCGACATTCTTATTATTTCGGGTCATTCAAAAGGCGCAGCGACTGCTGCTCGCCAGATTGATGAAATGAAAGTAAACGTGCCGATGATCGCAATGACGCATTGTGAAGCTGCCAAAGTGCAAGAAAAGTTTCCAAATGCTGCCACAGGCTTCCTTTGCCCAACACAGTGGGTAGAAACATTGTCAAAATCAGATCCAATGTTCGGAAGCGCTATGGATTGGAATGAAGGTTTCAAAAAAGACTACCCTTCATACACTTCTGTGCCTTACCAGTCAGCTCAGGCATCTGCCGCCGTATATGTATGGAAAGAGGCATTCGAAGCGGCAAACAGCTTTGATAAAGACACAGTCAGGGATGCGATTTCTGCAGTCGAAATGGAAACATTCTATGGTGATATCAAATTCTCGGAAGCTGGCAACAACATAGCAAAGCCTATGTTCATGCGCCAAATTGGTGCCGACGGATCGTATTCACTCGTAGAATCGTTCGCCGATATGACCTTCCCACGGAATGTCACTTACTAAGAAACTTCACTAACTGGAAAAGGGGCAACTCTGCCCCTTTTTCTTTTCCTTTTTCTCACCGGAGACACTTATGTTAGATAATCTGCAGCTGCTATTTGTGTGGGCGCCGATCATTAACGTCCAGGTTATTCTAGAAGGCATTTTTGTTGGTGCCGTCTTTGCACTCAGCGCATACGGGCTTGCGCTTGTATGGGGTGTTATGAATATTAAAAACCTGGCTCAGGGCGACTTTGTGATTATGGGCGGCTATATGGCGCTTTCACTATCACAGGCGAATGTCCCGCTACCGCTTATCCTGATCATTGTGATTGCAACCATGTTCATGTATGGGTGGATAATTTATGTGGGGATGATACGACGTATCATTAATGAAGATATGTTCGTATCCTTGCTAGCAACGTTTGGTCTGTCATTGCTGATGCAGCAAGTTATGAACCTGATTTATGGCCCTGAAGTTCAGACGATTGACCTTCACATGCCAAACTGGGATTACTTCGATAATATGGTTACTGTGCCATCATCGAAAGTGCTATCGTTGATACTTGCTGGACTTATAGCTTCAGCTGTTGTGGTATTCATGAAGAAATCACGCACCGGACAGGCTATCAGAGCAACCGCTCAGGACCCACGAGCAGCGCGAGTTATGGGTATAGACACAGACCGGATTTATGCCATCACTTTCGCATTCAACTCTGCTCTGTGTGGAGCGGCGGGTGTGCTGGTATCAATTATTTGGGTTATTCAGCCTTTCTACGGCATCACCTACTCAGTGCGCTCATTCGCGATTGTAACGGCTGCTGGTCTCGGCAACTTGCCTGGCGTGATAGGGGCTGCATTTGGGATCGGGCTGGTCGAAAAATATACAGGCGTTATTATCGGCACCGCATACGAAGTTGCGGCACCGGTCAGCATGCTTGTTCTTGTTCTCATCTGGCGTCAAATTTCGATGAAACGCAACAGACAGGTATTAAGATAATGATTAAGAAAAACACGTTAATAACCTATGCAGGATTGGGACTTTTTGGGGTTTTTGGACCTATTCTGTTTCCAGATTATACATTGTCAATCGCCTATCTCTGGATGATGGTGCTGATGGCATCCACATGGGACATTCTGGGCGGCCAAATGGGCTATAACTCGCTTGGCAACATCACCTTTTTTGGGGTAGGCATGTATGTGTCGGCCATTGTCCAGATTGCCTTTTTCTATGAAGGCGGGGTAGGCGAATATACCTCGGCGATGGGCTCAATTAAGCCTGAATTCACCGATGCACAGTATTTTCAAGGGTTATTTTTTGGGATAATAGCGGCCGCGGTGGTGGGTTTATTATTATCGTTATTGCTTTCCACCTTTATGTTTGGATTGCGAGGCCCCTATTTTGCTATTGGCTCTCTTGGCATCGCGGTAGCAGTTGCCGAATTGACCATTACAATAAATTATGTTGGAGGAGCATCCGGTATTTCAATGCCGCTATTCCCCGGCGATATTGAGTTCCGGTCAACCTTCTTCTATATCTTATGTTTTATTTTGACCATTATGGCACATTTCCTGTTGCGCTGGATGTATTCAACGCAATTCGGTCTGGCCATTAATGCTATCCGTGATGATGAAGATAAAGCAGAAGCGATGGGCATTCCAACTTTGAAATACAAGCGGATTGGCTGGGGTGTGGCGGCTATATTTATGGGCGCTATTGGCGCGGTGGCTGGCAATATGGCAGGCTTTATTGACAAGGAAGTTGCTTATCCCATCCCGACTTTTGGCATTTTCATGGTGGCAATGGTGCTGCTTGGCGGTAAAGGTACGTTGTGGGGGCCAGTCGTAGGCGCAATTATCTTCCATGTTGTTAAAGAAGCAACATGGACATATCTGCTCAATCTACAGTGGATCGCTCTTGGTCTTATCTTGATTATAAATATTGTCTATTTCCAGCAGGGATTGATGGGCTGGCTTCAGACAAAATATCCTGAAATGTTTGGTATTGTTGTTGATGACAGCAATACAGCAGACAAGGCGGAGGCGTAATTATGAGTGATATTATTAAGGTAAATAATGTCTCCAAATCCTATGGCGGCGTGAAGGCTAATGTCGATATTACAATGACAGTGAAACAAGGATCGATTACGGGCATTATTGGCCCTAATGGCTGCGGCAAGACGACCCTGTTTAATTCGATTGTAGGCTATCATCCGATTGATGGCGGCAATATCGAATTTGACGGTCAGGAAATCTCGCATCTAATGGTAGGTGATATTGCCCGTCTGGGCATGCTTAGAACCTTCCAGCAGACACGCATCTATAGCAAGATGAACTGTGTGGACAATATGCAGATATCTGTCTCTCACCGCAAAGATTCAAAAGATGGCATCTTTGCAAGCCGGCGTGGCGAGATTAAGGATCGTGCCGAGCATTTGCTGGAATTTGTTGGCCTATATTCAAAGCGAAATCTGATCTCTGGGGATCTATCCTTTGGTCAGCAAAAGCTGCTTGAATTTGCAATGGCACTAATGAATGAGCCAAAGGTGCTTCTTCTGGACGAGCCTACTGCCGGCATTAACCCGACATTGATTAACGGGCTGATTGACAGGCTTCGCAAGGCAAATGAGGAGCTTGGCATCACCTTATGTGTAATTGAGCATAATATGCGCGTTATCATGAATCTGGCAGAGCATATCTACTGTCTATCAAATGGCCGCATGCTGGCGGATGGCAAGCCTGCCGAATTACAAAATGACCAGCGCGTGATTGACGCTTATCTAGGAGGACATTAATGGCAAAGGCTCCAGCAAAAAAGAGTGCTAAGAAAGCAGCCAAAAAAGCAGCGAAAACAACTGCCAAGAAAGCTGTAACTGCGGCCAAGAAGGCAGCGGCAAAAGCACCTGCAAAGAAAGCTGCCAAAAAGGCAACTGCCAGCAAGGCGAAGAAAGAGAAGAACATCTCCGGCTACGGTATGGGCGGTGTTGATGTGGTGATGAGTGTTGATCAGGTGGCAAAGGAAGCTGCCTCAATCGCCGCCAATGCACCTGATCTGAAAAAGCTGAAAAAGCTGGCAAATGACGATAGTTTTCTGGTGATTGACAATCTATGTGCAGGCTATGGCAAGATGCAAATTCTGCATGATTTCACCATGCATGTGAAAAAAGGCCAGTCTCTATGTCTGATTGGCCCGAACGGTGCCGGTAAGTCAACAGTGCTTCATTCTATCTTTGGCTTTACCAATATCTTCTCAGGTAAAATTTCTGTTGAGGGACGTGATGTAACTGCCCTGACCTCGTCGCAGAAACTGGCGCAGGCAGGCATTGCCTACATTCTGCAGGATAAGTCTGTCTTTCCGGGCATGACGGTCGAAGAAAATCTGCTGATGGGCGGATTTCTGAAAGACAAGCCGGCAGAAGCAAAAGAAGCTGCCGAACGCGTGTTTGAGAAATATACCCGCCTTGCAGACAGACGTGATAAGCCTGCCGGTGTACTATCTGGTGGTGAGCGCCGCCTGCTGGAAATATCCCGCGCACTGGTGATGAATCCGGATGTATTGCTGGTTGACGAGCCGTCAATCGGGCTTGAACCGCGCTTTATCGATATGGTGTTCGAAATCCTGCATGATCTGCAACATGTTGATGGCAAGACCATTGTGATGGTTGAGCAAAACGCCAAGAAAGGGCTGGAATTTGCCGATCTTGGCTATGTGCTGGTATCAGGCGAAACAGCTATGGCGGATAAAGGTGATGATCTGCTGAAGAACCCAGATGTTGGACGGTTATTCCTTGGCGGATAATCAGCCCCTCATCATGGCTAGTAACATTAACCTCTGCCAGCATGCTGGCAGGGGTTTTTTTAATTCTGGATATCTCAGCCTGCCATGAGGCTATAGATGCCTGCCCATAGCCCGCCACCGCCTATTGCCAGCATTGCCGAGAACATAAGGTTGCGCCCAAAGGCAAGCTGCATAGGGCGAAGCGAGAACTGTTCTGCCACGGTTACCACTGACATGGATGAAAATGATGTCATGGTACCTGCCGCCCAGCCTATCATATGCGCCTGCATCACAAAGATAGCCTCAAACGGACCTATCATGGGCGCGAAAAAGCCAAGCAGTGGCGCTGAAGATATAACCGGATGAATCCCCCCCAGTGAGCATATCCAGACAATCACTGGCAGCATCCAGATTTTAAGCCATAATTCAGGCTGTTCACCAAATAACGAGATTAATATGGCATTGAGCGCAGGGCTTCCGGTTGCCAGCGCGGCGATCACCATGGAGATTGAGATAATCACAAATTCATCTCCGCCGGCACGTTGCAGAGCAGAAAACTGGCTGGCTATCTGTCTGGCCATATCTGGCCGTCTGGCAATCTGGACAGTACATAATACCGGCATGGTAACAATCACCGCCAGAAGGGCTGTAAGGTTGAATATATAGCCGATGACAATCACACATATAAAAATCACGGCCAGCCGCGAGGCAATTGGTGTAAGCGGGCGTAAAGCCGCTATCAGCGCAACACTGCCGCCAGCATAGGCCATGGCTGTTACCGATACCATAAAGAACAGAGCGGCGGTGACTATGCCTGCCAGAATTGCACCTGTTTCGATACCGGCAGGCAGATAGGCTGAACCGACAGCAAAGCTGACAAAAAATGGCGACCAGATAACAGCCGAATTCATGCCACGTAGCACCGCCTCAGCCGCGATACGCCTCCGTTCATCATCTGCATCTTTCGGCATACTCGCAGAGATGAGCGCAAAGGTGCCAATATTCAGCACACCCCCCAATATATGGGCAGTAAGCTGAAGCCCAGATGCCGAAGCATTTGCCGGTAATTCTGCTAGCCGCTTCTGGGTTTGCCAGACTGACGGCATTGACGTTGCAGTTGCCCTGATAAGGGTTAATACAGGCATAAGACAGCCAAATACCAGCACAAACTGGCCTGCCTCACGCAGGGCGGCCATATCAGGTATGGATGGCAATATCGCAATACCAATCACCACAAGCACGGCGATAATCAGGTATGAGCCTGCCCGCATCAGGCTGACGGTCAGCACCACAAGACAGGCAAACAGGCTAAGGGCTATCGCTTCAAGCCAGAGCGCATCAGAAATGTCCAATATTACAGGCAGGCCACAGATGGCTGTCAGTACAGATAGCCATAATTTACCTTGCCGCCGCCTATCTTGCTGCATGGCCAGCCTCTATCTTCCAGCAGCAGAACTGGCCGCCAGCTCAGGACAGATAGCCATCACAGCCCTTCGGTTATGACAAATAACCTGTCTGCCCCGCCATCAAGCGCAGCCAGAGCGCGTTGATATTCTTCACTCTGATAGGCTTTTGTGGCGGTCTGATAATCTGGCCATTGAACAATCACATTGCGCGCATAATGCGCCCCTTCAACGGACACAGCTTCACCGCCGCGCGCCAGATAATGGCCACCATGTGCAGCTACTGCCTCTGCAGCGAGCGGCGCATAGGCTGCCAGCTTATCGCCATCAATCACATTTACACGTACTATCCAATATGCTGGCATATTCCTGTTCCTCTCAAAAATTACCTGTGAGCATCCTGAACAGCCCGAAGCCAGTTTGACAACTCACATGTATGAGTATCACGGCTTACCACAGAATGCGAGACATCATATTTTTCGATCAGAGCAGGATTATCAGGCTGTCGTGCCAGCAGATTAAAATCTTCTACCAGCTCGTCCGTATCAGATACGTCACGTCCAAGACAGGCGGACATGCGCGATAATTGCGTAAAATCCTCAACATCCGAGCGTCTGACATATCTGGCAATATCCTCAAAATCCAGTTCGGGATGATATTGCACGCCCCAGAACGTCACATCACCTGACCTGCTGGCAACAGACTGGATAGCGCAATGTTCATTTTCTCCCAGAATTTCAAGCCCTGAGGCTATTTCCACCACATCATCACGATGGATACATAGCGCATCAAATTGTTCCGGCTTTCCGGCATATAACCTATGGCCTTTACCAGCTTTGGTCTGGCGGATATTGCGGGCTATCAACAGCTCTGCCCCCTTAGGGTTTGCCTGCACCCTGCCGCCCAGCACAGCTGCGCCTATCTGCATACCATAACAAGACCCAAATACAGGCTTGCCTTTCTGAAAGGCAGTTGCCATCACATCACGCGCAGAGGCGGCTTCGTCATCATCTGCAGACCAGTACACGCCAGAACCTGTGAAAACCACCCCATCAATCTGGTTCCAGTCTGGCCGTGGTGCCGGATCATGTTCAAAATGCGGGCGGGTGACCGAGAATGTAAGCCCCTCTGCCAGCGGCGTTAGCGCATCTGCATATCGCTCCGCTGCGCCTCTAATCTGTCCTGTGGATGTAACGCTCACCAGTGATTCACTATTACCTTCAACAATAAGAATATGTGTCATCCCATGCTCCCTTACTGATGTAGATTTGTGGTGTTAAATTTCGGATGTGCCTATCTCTTCTTTACGTTTGCTCACAAAGGCCTCTAGTGCTTCAACTCTGTCTGCCGGCATAGAAGGTGGCTGATAGTCTTCCAGTGCCTGTTGCCAGATAGCTGTTGCCCGCTCATCAGCGCGCAGACCGCCCTGTTTCTCCCATGCCTCATTATTTGACCAGTCAGACAGGATAGGGCTGTAAAAGGCCGTCTTATAGCGCTCAAGCGTATGGTCTGCACCAAAGAAATGCCCGCCCGCCGGTGTCTGACGCTGTGCATCAAAGCCAAAATCAGCTTCTGAGAACGATAGCGGAGTGAGTATTCTATGCATCGCCTGAAGCATTTCTATATCCACAATCAGCTTCTCATAGCTTGCCACCAGCCCGCCTTCCTGCCAGCCGGCTGCATGGTAAATCAGATTGCCATGACCTGTTACCGCGCCCCATAGCGCCATCTGAGTTTCCCATATGCCCTGTGCATCTACACAATTCGACGCCGAACAGGCAGAGGTGCGATAGGGCAGGTTATAATGACGGGCAAGCTGGCCACCTGCCATATTAGCAAGGGTATTTTCAGGCGTGCCAAAAGCAGGTGCCCCTGTTTTCAGATCAACATTCGAGGTAAAGCCGCCATACACAACAGGCGCACCCGGATTGACTATCTGTGTTAGGCAAATCCCCATCAGCGCTTCGGCGTTTTGCTGGGCAAGCGCGGCCGCCATGGTCACAGGGGTCATTGCCCCCATCAAGGTAAATGGCGTAACCACAACAGCCTGGCCAAGACGGGCAAGATACATGGCCGCGGCCGCCATTTCTGTATCAAATTTACGCGGGCTGTTAATATTGATGTTGGTAATACAGCTTGGCGACTGGCTAAGCTCGTCAAGGCTGATACCTCGCGCTATTGCTAGCATCTGGGCAGCATCAGACACCCTCACCTCGCCAATTGACATGGTCAGGAAAATTTTGTCAGACAGGGTAAGATTCACAAGCACCGTATCCAGATGGCGTGTATTTACCGCCAGATCATTCGGAGCAAGTGCCTGATTGCCAAAAAAATGGATAGCATTGAAATACTGGCCCAGCTTGATCAGGTTCTTATAATCTTCAAAATTGCCAGTCCGCCTGCCCTTTAGCGCGCAATGCACATTTGGTGCGCCTGAGACCAAGCCAAAATAAATATTATTGCCGCCTATCGTCAGCGCCCTGTCAGGGTTTGTGGGGGTCAGGGTGAAGCTGGCAGGTGCCGAGGCAACCAGCTGCATCACCAGCGCCTCATCCAGCCTGACAATATGGCTTGCCTCGTCAACATCAGCACCAGCATCTTTATAGGCGGCGCGAGCGTTTGCGCTATCTACCTCAATGCCAAGTTCTGAGAGGATACGCAAAGACTGGTTATGAATCTCGGCGATGTGATCATCAGATAGCGGCGTAAGTGGCGCCATATGATTTTGCGGCTTGAAAAATTGCTGTTGATTGATAGGTGGGGAGCCTGTCTCTGCCCCGACAGACCGTCTGCGCCCTCTTCGTCTGGGCGATGCGCCCTCCGGCTTTGCGTCCGAAGAGGGTTCTGGAACTGTATCAGGGCTCATATCTGACTCATTTATCTGGCTCATTTATCTGGCGAAAACAATAACACTACCTTTACAGACTGCGCCTGTGTTTTCAAACAAATAGCTTTATGCCGTCATTTTGTGGCGTTTTTTCGCCATGGCTTTCTGCCTATCTTTTGTCAGCCTGTCAGCATTAGCCCATCTAGCAGGGTGTGGCTGGCGCTGTTCAGCCATTGACTTATCAGGGGCTGTGATGCAAGCGTAAACAGAGAAAATAGAATAACGCATTTGAACATTTCGGCTAAGTAACATGCAAAACATACATTCCATAATCGCAGGCAAGCCAGTTGCCAGCCCGCTCGCGCCTTTTGATAAAATCTATCCGGCCACCGGCGAGGTGATTGCACAGATTGAACCTGCAACGGACGAGATGCTGGATATGGCAGTTCAGCAGGCCTTGTCAGCACAGCAGGCATGGGCAGCACGGCCAGCCTTTGAGCGTGCCAGAATACTGAATAATATCGCGCGGCTAATGGCAGAAAAAAACGAGATTCTGGCAGAAGCAGAAGTGCGTGATGTCGGCAAATTATATTCAGAAGCTGTATCAGCCGATGTGCCGTCAGGAGCGGAAGCCTTTGAATTTTTTGCCAGCCTGTGTGCAACCTATCACGGCACCGCGCATAAATGGGGTGACCAGATGGCCTATACAATGCGGGTGCCTCTGGGGGTCTGTGCCGGTATCGGCGCATGGAATTATCCTGTTCAGGTTGCCTGCTGGAAGGCTGCACCTGCGCTGGCGGCTGGCAATAGCTTTATCCTGAAACCATCAGAAGAAACACCGCTTACAGCCAATCTGCTGGCCGAAATTTTTGCAGAGGCCGGCCTGCCGGACGGGCTGTTTTCTGTTCTGCATGGTGATCACATCATAGGTCAGGCCATATGCCAGCATCCTAGGATTGCCAAAATATCGCTTACAGGCGGTGTGGATACAGGCAGGCTGATTATGGCACAATCTGCGGCAAGCCTGAAGAAAGTCACGCTTGAGCTTGGTGGCAAAGCGCCGTTGCTGGTGTTTGATGATTGTAACTTTGATCTGGCCGTACAGACTGCTATGGATGCAAATTTCTACACAGCCGGTGAAGTATGTTCAAACGCCACACGCATATTCGTGCAAGATACACTTAAAGAGAGATTTATCTCTGCCATGATCGAAAAAACAGCACAGATGCAGGTCGGCGATCCCATGAACCCGAAAATGCAGATGGGCGCGATGATATCGGATGCGCATCTTCAAAAGGTGCTTGCAGATGTAAACGCCGCAGAAGCAGAAGGCGCCACATTATGCTTTGGCGGCAGGCGGCTTTTCCCTGAAGGCATGGAAAATGGCTTTTATATGCAGCCGACCATCCTGACAGAATGCCATGATGATATGGCATGTGTGCGGAACGAGATTTTTGGCCCTGTGATGTCCGTACTCAGCTTTGCAGATGAAGATGAAGCGATTGCCCGTGCCAATAATACAGAATTTGGTCTGGGCGCAGGTATCATGACAGAAAATTTGGGCAGAGCGCATCGGGTGGCAGACAGGCTTCAGGCTGGTAATGTCTGGATCAACAGCTATAATCTGATACCACCGGGTCTGCCATTTGGTGGCTCAAAACAATCAGGTATTGGCAGGGAGGGGTCTATTTATGCACTTGAAGCCTATACCGAAGTTAAAGCGACCTTCATCCAGCTATAACAGCATGGCGGTAACAGGACAGGCCTGATAATGGATTCTTGTGACATTTTATTCATCACATCAGACAAGACAGAAGGCGGTATCCAGCGTGCTCTGATAGACTGGGCATCCGTGATACTGGAAAATACGCCATATCGCTTTGCCGCCATCACGCCTGATAACAGATTTAGCCGGTGGCTGGCCGACTATCACCCAAGGGCTGAGCGTAGCTTGCTTACCTCTGGCGGCCGGATAATTATGCGGCACCTGCCCTCGCTGTTCAGATATTCTGCAGCTGGCAAAAGGGCAAATATCGCCTTTGTGCATAATGGCTTTGCCTGTGCGGCGGCGCGCACTCTGGCACAGCATGTCATCGGCATCTGCCATAATGACAAGCCAGCGCATTTTGGTGCGGCAGACCAGCTTATCTGTCTGACACCGAAAAGTATCTTGCTTGCAAAACAGCAGGGCTGGACAGATGACAGGCTTATCCTGCTGCCACATTATCATGACTGTAGATATGACAGTCTGCCTGTATCTAAAGCTGACGCATCGTTACGGGTAAGCGCGGCAGGCAGGTTTGTAGGGAAAAAGAATTTCGGGCTGTTTATCTCAATCGCCGCAGCTGTGCAGGCGCAACGCCCTGATATCTGCTTCACACTGGCAGGGGATGGCCCCGAGGGCGCCTCTCTTAAAAATATGGCCGCACAGATAGGCGCCAAGATAGATTTTACCGGCTGGACAGATATGGATGCGCTGACCAGCCAGACAGATATATTTATCCTGCCCTCGACAGATGAGCCCTTTGGCTATGTACTGGCTGAGATGATGGATGCCGGCACAGCTATCCTCTCTACCCCGACATCAGGGGCAGACTATATGCTGGATGGCGGCGAAATTGCCCCGCTTATTGAGGCTGATGATGTAGATAAATGGGTTCAGACTATTCTAGGTCTGGCAGATGATCCTGATGCGCTGGCAGGTCTGCGCGATCAGATATTTAGCCATATCAGGAAGCCGCACTTTTCTCGACAGACATTTACCGAGCGCATCACCAGCCTGCTGGATAGCCAGCCTGCACGCTAGCAACTGGCAGGCAACGATTTTATGTGCTGCTGGCCAGTGGCAGGGCGGTAGAATTTTTGATTTCTTCCATCGCAAAGGACGAGCTGACATCGCTAAGTTTCACAGTTGAGATAAGCGATTTGTAGAATCTGTCATAGGCCGCCATATCAGGCACCACCACACGCAGCAGATAATCTACCTCGCCGCTCATCCGGTAAAATTCCACCACTTCGGGACTCTGTTTAATCATGCTGGCAAATTCGGCTAGCCAGTCTGCATTATGCTGGTCAGTTTTAATCGCCACAAATACCGACATGCCAAGCCCCAGCTTTTCCGCATCCAGCAAGGCAACACGCTGTCTGATGATGCCTGTTTCTTCCAGCTTCTGAATCCGCCGCCAGCATGGGGTGACAGACAGCCCGACCCTGGCCGCAATATCTGCAACCGGCTTTGATGCATCTTCCTGTAATATATCCAGAATCTGGATATCTGTTTTATCTAGGTTCATCTATATTCTCTTTTGTCAGAAACGATATGGTAGATAAAATATTAATCTAATATTCTAGTAAAATCATTTATATTTTAGAAAATTTTTTCACAGGCTGATGGCTTGTAAAACCGCCAAACAATGGGCATCATCTGGCACATGATGCATAGAGTAACGGAATTTCACTGCCTGCCCCCAGAAGGCTGGCAGGATTATGCCCTAATAGATAGCGGGCATGGGCGCAAGCTGGAACGGTTTGGCAGGTTTCATTTTATCAGGCCGGAACCGCAAGCTATGTGGACACCGTTTTTTGACGATAGCATATGGCGCGCCGCAGATGGCACCTTTACGGCTTCTGCCGAAGATAAGGGCAGATGGCAGTTATCGTCACATCTGCCTGAAAAATGGGATATGCAGTTTGACAATATTGCCTTTCATGCCATGCCTACCCCGTTCAGGCATCTGGGGTTTTTTCCAGAGCAAAGCCCGCACTGGCTATGGTGCGCGCCAAAGATTGAAGCATTTATCACACAGCATGGCCGCGCACCGCGTCTGTTGAACCTGTTTGCCTATTCAGGGCTGGCCAGTCTGCATGCCGCCCACGCTGGGGCTGAGGTAACCCATATTGATGCCAGCAAGAAAGCCATTGCACAGGCATTTGATAATCGTGCGCTGGCCAGTCTGGATGATGCACCAATCAGATTCATTACAGAAGATGCTGGGCGCTTTGTTTACAAGGAAGTCAGACGCGGGCGCCAATATGACGGCATCATGCTTGACCCGCCAAAATATGGCCGAGGCCCGAAAGGCGAGGTC